>JAKCDN010000013.1 GCA_021841795.1 Acidobacteriota bacterium
TCACAATGCCAGGCAGAGCCAGAATTGCCGCCAACATCCAAACGTATCTCATGGATTCCTCCATCCCGGCACGGCCCGCGCTGCTGAACCTCTTGCCGCCGCCGCGACCTGCGGTTGCGGCGCGCGTGCGACGGGATTCTTTCACTGTCTTGGAATCGGTAAATGCCTTGAAGGATGCCTGCCCCGGCAACGCCGCGCCGGCGCAGCGCAGAGTGCCTCGCCGCCGGCCGGCGTACTCACTTTTTCAACGAGGTTTCATCCCCCGCGCTGAGCAGGTTGGCAAAGATCCGGTACGCCCCCGGAACCAGTTCCGGAAACTGGCGGTAGAGCGCATAGGCCACATAAATATAGGTTCCCTTGCCGCGATGCGCCACCAGCAGCCCGCCGCGCTGCGGATCCTGGCCCGGATCGGCGGTCTCGGTCAGTGCGGTGTAGCCGGATTCCCAACTGTCCGGAAAGCCGTGGCCGCGCTCTTCGAACCAGCCGTCAAAGTCTCCCGGCGTAATGCGGTTGGGCCATGCAAGCAGCGCGTTGGCAGGATCGAGAAGCTTCACCGGCGCCTGCTCGTCCACAACCCGCTCGGCCATGCCTTGCATCGTGATCGGAAGCGGAGCAGGGAAGCTGCCGCTCTGGTACTGCACGATCAGCGTCCCCCCGTGCTCCACAAAGGCCTCAAGGCGCGGCTCCACTGACGCAAGCTCGGGCCGCGCGGTGTAGGCCCTGATGCCCAGAACAATCACATTCCACTGCGCCAGATCGGCGGTCGCCAGCTCGTCATTCGAGAGCAGATGCGGTACGATGCCAAGCGCCTGGAGGGCGTCGGGCACCGTGTCGCCCGTTCCCATCACGTACGCCACCCGCAGTCCCTGCGCCATCTTCACATCGACTTTGCGCGTCTTCAGCTCGGCTGGCGTGTATTGGTTATAGGGCAGCAGGCCGCGGTAGCCGATCCTCTCCCAGCCTATCGCGTAGTCTTTCCCGCCGACATGCGCGATAGCCTCCATGGTGTAGGCCCGCGCCGTCACGCCTTCCGCTGGAAAGACTGAGAAGACAAGCTGCTCGGTGTTTCCCGCGCTCTTGAGCTCGAAACTCTGCTGTGCCGGCTCGGAACGCCAGCCCTCGGGCAGCTTCAGATCGACCCGGCCCGCGGCCGCGCGCTCGGCGTGCACCGTCACGCACACCGGTAGCGGCGATCCGTCCAGCGGCAGAATGCGCGCCTCCGGCTCCACGCGGACTCCAATTGCGGGCGTCACCACCAGCGGCTCATACACGCCCCCGCTGCCCGGCACGCGGGCAAGCGTCTGCACCACCATGCCCAGGCGGATCGGAACCCCGTCGAATGTGTACTCCGCCCAGGCGCTCAGGGGATAGGGCGCGAACGATCGCTCGCGCGCGGCCTCGTCGGCGATGTCGTAGTACGGCTGGCCCGTGGTGGCGCGCGTGAAGTAGGGTACGGTGGGCGGCGCGTCTTCGGGAACGTGGAGCGGAAACAGCGCCCGCGCCGTTGCCGTGCCCGCTGCAGCCGCGGCCGATCCCGCCCTTGACCACGATGCTTCCGATGCCGTCTCGACCCAGGTCCGTGTGAGCTGCGCATCGCTGGTCGCGCTGTACGCGTGCACGCTCACGCTGAAGTCTTCGCCGGGATAGACGCTCCGCGCCGATTCGTCCGCCGACGCGCCCCGGCCGGGCCCTCCGCGGCTGCCCTCGCCCGAGACAAAGGCTGCAAGGTCAAGGCCGAGCAGATCCTTCAGGGCAACCTGGAACTGGTTGATCTTCTCCCCCAGCTCGAAGGCGAGATCGGCCTTCTCCGTGGCGTTCAGGTCGCTGGACTTCACCCGCGCATAAAGGTCCAGCGTCTCCCGGTAGATCGGCGTCAGGCCTTCCGCGCCCTTGGCCCCGCTGCGATTGGCGCAGTCGCCTGCAAAGGCGTCCAGGTCGGACTGGATCTTCCGCAGTCCGGAGCCCAGCCATGCGGGCGGCGCCGCGCCGGCCAGTCCGGCCAGGCCCGCGATGCTCGTGTCGATGTTGACCTTGCTGTTTTCAAAAAAGCTGGCATTGTCCGCCTTCCCGCCGGCCGCCGCCGCGTCGGGCGCAACCGCCCACAGGTGATAGCTCGACGACTCATGCCCGGGCAGCGCGGGATTGGCGCCGCCGTACTGCGACATCTGCTTGCCCCAGCCCTCGCGCGCAATCTGCACATAGGTGCGGCCGAGCGTCGCGTCCCAGGCGCCCACCGGAATCGTGACGTCGGCCTGGGGCGCGCCCTCCGTCCACGCTCCCGTCACGTAGTTATGGAAGCGCGCCGGCGCCCATTTCCCGGTGGCGTAGTCGAACATCCGGCCATTGGTCACGGGCGCAAAGGGAGCGCGCGAGTACACGGCCAGCGGCTGCCACGGCTCCAGACCGTTCTTCAGTTGCTCGGGAAACACCTTCGGATCGCCTGCCGCCTTGAACGCCTCCTGCGCGATCTCGCCTGAAACCTGGTGCTGGCCGTGACCGTCCGTCAGGCCGCCCACGAAGCTCGAAAGGATGATCTGCGGGCGCGCCTTCCGCACCGCCAGCACCGCGTCATACAGCACGCGATCGTGCCCCCACTTCCTGAAGGATTCTTCCTGCGTCTTCGAGAATCCGAAGTCGGCCTCTGTGCCCCAGAGCTGCTGCGCGCCGTAGTACGCGTCGGCCTTCAGCAGCTCGTTGGTGCGGATAAGCCCCAGCGCATCGTAGCTCTCGGCCGACATGGCATTCTGTCCGCCCTCGCCCCGCGTCAGTGTCAGCAGCGTCACCCGCGCCCCAAGCCCGCGCGCAAGATACGTCATCAGCGCGCCGTCTTCGTCGTCGGGATGCGCCACAATCACCAGCACGCTCGCCGTTGTGCCCAGCCGCTTCAGCGTCTGTTCCAGATCCGCCGCCCCCCGGTCTTCGGCGATGGGCAAAGCCTCGACCGCCGGCTCGGGCAGCGGCACTTCGGCAAGCTCGGCCGCGGCGGCGGAGGAGGCCTGCGCGCGAAGCGATGGGACGTAGATGCCCATCAGCGTGGCGGCAAAAGCGGCAATAACGGCGGTTCTGCGCAGCATATCAGGCGACGAATTCATCACTCGTCAGTGTACAAGGTGGGAATACAGCCTTTGCTCTTCCGCTCGCCGCCGCGGGCAAGGGAGCCGGTCACCCGGCCGCGGCATGGGCGTGGTCCATCGCACCCCTGTCCGGCAGATGCCAGACAGGCCTCCGCTGTTCTCTCGTCTCTCGGTTGCGGCGTTCCGGGGGCGCTCGCCTTTATGCGGCGGCGGGAATGCCCCCGTCCGCGCCCATCAACGCCAGTCGTCGCGCGCGTTGTTCAGGCCCTGATTCATCAGCGCCTCGAAGCCGGTGTGCTTCTTGATGAAGATCTCGCTGAAGTGCCGGTCCTGCCGCAGCAGAATCCCCTGCAGTCGCACCAGCTCCAGCAGCGCCAGAAACATGGCGATCAGCGCGCGCTCCGAGTTGGTGTGGCTCAGCAGGCGCCGCAGCGCCACCGGCTTGTCTTCCATCGTGAGCCTGCGGGTCAGGAACTGGATCATCTGGCCCACCGTCACCGAATCCTCCTCCAGGTTGAGGACCGGCCGATTGCGCGCCCGCTCCAGAATGCTGGAAAACACCCGAACCAGGTCGGTCGTGTCCGCGGCAATCTCCGCTTCGGCGCCGGCGTCTTCCTGAAAGTCGCGCATCCCCGGATTGGTCCAGGTGGCCGCTTCCAGCATCTGTTTCTCGTACAGCATCTGCGCGGCGTTCTTGAAGCGTTCATGCTCCAGCAGCCGCTCCACCAGCTCGCGCCGTGGATCTTCGCTCGTGTCCTCCGGGCCGGCCGGCGCGCGCGGCAGCAGCATCTTGCTCTTGATGTGGATGAGCAGCGCCGCCGTGTAGATGAACTCACCGGCCACATCCACGTCGCCCGAACGCAGGTTGTTCACATAGGCCAGAAACTGCGCTGTGATCTTGGCGATCGGGATGTCGTAAATGTCGATGTCCTGCTTGCGGATCAGATCGAGCAGCAGATCGAGCGGCCCATCGTAAACCTGGTTCACGATCACCGAGAACGGCGACTGATTCGCATCCTCGCCGCGGGCCTCCCGCGCCTTGAGCGCGGCGGCAACCTTCTCCGCCGTAGTGCGCTCGGCCGACTTCTCGGCAAAGGGCAGCGTCGGTGTAACCGGCTGCGCCGCGGGCGCAATCCCGGGCGTGGTCTCCTGCGCGGTTTCGGCCGTCGCCTGCTCCGCCTCCGGCACGGCTGGCTTATCCGCGGTGGCAGTCTCGAACCGCCCTCCGTCATCATCCGTTGCCGCCCCGGTCTCCGCCGCTGCGGGCTCTGGCGGCGCAGGGTCGGCCTCTGCGGGGGCTGCGGGCTTCAGCGCGGCTTCATCCCCAGGTGTCGTCTCGGCCTGTACCTCTCCGGCGGGAGCCGCATACTCTTCAGCCACGGCCGCAACCTCGGTCGCGGCGGGATCTTCGCTGTCGGCGACGGTCGGCGTCTCGGCCTCTTCCGCCTGGCCAGGCTCCGCGGCCATCGGCTCTGCCGCAAGCGCCTCCGCGGCCGGCGTTGGCTCGGCAACAGGCACGGCCTCGTGCGCCGCATCAGCCTCCGCCGCCTGCGGCGCGGGAGCCGTTGCGGCAGTTGCGTTCTCGGGTTCAGGGGAAGATGGATTCACTCGACTCTCTTCACTATTTTGAACTGCGGAAACCCTGCTGGCGAGTACCGGCTGTGGAGAAGTCGGCTGCTTCGCTCCGGACTCCTCGTTGCGGCGGAAGATGCCGAATCCCGAGCGGATACCGTCAAGCGCAAATGTGAGCGCCCTGCGCCACCATGGGAGTGATCGATCGATCATCGCGGCTCTCCCGGTCGTCGCTCGTCACGCGCCCTTCACCGTCGTGAGCGGCATCTTCATCGCCTCGCGCACTTCCGTCATGGTCTGTTCCGCGCGCATGCCGGCGCGGCGCGATCCCTCGTTCATGATTTCCAGCGCCTGCGGCTCCGTAATCGCGGCGCGGCGCTCCTGGATCGGCGCCAGCACCTGCACCAGGCTGTCGGCGGCCCAGCCCTTGCACTCAATGCAGCCGATTCCCGCCGAGCGGCATCCGTCGTATACCTTCGCCAGCGTCTCCGGCGTTGAGAAAACCTTGTGCAGATCCCCCACCGGGCACTTGTCGGGATCGCCCTTGTCGGTCCGCCGGATCCGCGCCGGGTCCGTCACCATCGTCTTCAGCTTCTTCCGCACCTCCGGCTCCGGATCGCTGATCAGGATCGTGTTGCCGTAGCTCTTCGACATCTTGCGCCCGTCCGTCCCGGGCAGCTTCGGTGAAGGTGTCAGCAGCGACTTGGGCTCGGGAAGCACCTCGCGGCCGTCGAGGCTGTAGAACTGGTTGAACCGCCGTGCAATCTCGCGCGTCAGCTCCACGTGCGCCTGCTGGTCTTGTCCCACGGGCACAAAATCAGGCTGGTAGAGCAGAATATCCGCAGACATCAGCACCGGATAGCCAAGGAAGCCATACGTGGTCAGATCCCGGCTGGTCAGGTTCTCCTGCATCTCCTTGTAGCTGGGCACGCGTTCAAGCCAGCCCAGCGGCGTGCTCATGCCCAGCAGCAGCGCCAGCTCGGCATGCTGCGGCACCCGGCTCTGCAAAAAGATCACGCTCTTCTCCGCATCGAGCCCCGCGGCCAGATAGTCGAGCAGAACCTCTTTGATGTTGTCGGTGACCTTCGTGGTATCGGCGTAGTCGGTCGTCAGTGCGTGCCAGTCGGCGATGAAGAAGTAGCAGTCGTACTGGGCCTGCAGCTTCACCCAGTTGGCCAGCGCGCCCATGTAGTTGCCCAGGTGCAGTTTGCCTGTGGGTCTCATGCCGCTCAACACGCGCGGCCGTTGCTGTGGATTGGGATGTTGAGACATGATGCGAATCGGTTCCTGACGGCGGCCGCCGGGCCGCATGAATGGCAATGAAAATCGCAAAAGAACGTTTAATTCATTGTAGCGGGAGCCACGCGCCTCCGGGCCGGATTCCGAAGTGTGGCCAGGGCCATCGCATTTCAAGCGATGTGATGATTTTGCTTTGCAAGGGCACGGCTGAAGCCCGCGCCCTTGCAAACCTGATCCTGCTCGCGGTTCAAAATCCAGATGCGATGGCCCTGAGGTGTGGCGTCTCTGCAGTTCGCAACATCAACGCACTCTCATGCTGCGCCCGCTTTGGCCCGTTTTTTGAGCCCAGCGGAGTCGCTGGCTCCGCGCCTGTTCCCCGGCCAATTCCAGATTCGCCCTAGTGCCGCCAGAGCAGAGAAAACACAAAGGCCAGCGCCGGCGTCAGCAGCAGGTTCAGAATGAAGCCGCCCACAAAGATCATCAGCAGGTAGCTCACCCATCCGCCGATCGAGTCGTATACGCGCACCGCGTTATATGGCAGCAGATTCCGCACCACGTGGCTGCCGTCCAGCGGCGGAATCGGCAGCAGATTGAAAAAGAAGAGCGAAAGGTTGATCAGGATCGCCAGGCTGAACAGCAGCGCCACCGGATGTGCCGCGCCTGGATCGCCCACCTGCAAGGCCGCCGCAAACGACGCCAGCACCAGCTGCCGGCCGTTGGGCATGGCAATCTCCATTCCCAGCAGCCCCACGAGCGCAATCGCCGCCAGAAGCAGGTTCGAGGCGGGACCGGCCAGCGTGGTCAGATTGTCGTCGCGTACGATCTTCCTGAAGTTCCGCGTGATCACCGGCGTCGGCTTCGCCCACCCGATCAGCATGAACGGCAACCGGAACCCCACGAGCGGGCCGAATATCACCATCGCCGGAAACAGGAAGGTGCCGATCGGGTCGGCATGAACCATCGGATTCAGCGTGATCCGGCCCTGAAGACGCGCCGTCTGGTCGCCAAGACGCGAGGCCATCCACGCATGGGCGCACTCATGAAAGCTCAGCGAAAAAAGAAGGATGACGAACTCGAAGACGCCGACGACAAAAGCGGTGGATTGCAAGCGAATTCCTCGGGATTCGGCCCGGGATTTGCGCACAGTTCCCGCGCGCCGGCGAGGCCGAACTTAAAGATTCAGAGTAGCATGGCCTGTACGCGCGCGCTCCGTCCCCGCCGCGTCATACCACAATTGAAATGTCCCCGCCGCCGTATTGGCCGCCCGTCCCGCAGGCCCCGTTTTCCATCCCGCCGGCGCCTCAGCTCTCGATGTACTCCCAGAACGAGTCCGCCAGATCCGCCCCCAGCTCTACCGCCATCCGCCGCGCCGCGCGCTCGGCCTCTTCCATCAGGCCGTGCAGGTAGTCGCGCGAGCGCGAAATTGCGGCGACGCCGAGCGTGGCCGACTGCCATGTAACCGCCTCGTCCAGCTCGGCGACCGAGACGTTAAAGCCTTGGCGGAGCTGGTCTTTGAGCGAGCGGACAACCTGGCGCCGGTCCTTGAGCGACCGGGCGTGCTCAATGCGGATTTCGAGAGTCAGTTGAGCCACAGGCATAGCGTTCTGCTGGGATCACCGACAGTGTAAGACCTCCGCGGGCGGCTGCGAGATTTTTTCTTCGCCCGGTTTTCGGTATCATCAGAAGAATGAGCCTTGGAATGGCAGAATCCCGGCCGTCTACGTCACCACGCGCCTTTCAGACCGGCGATCCGGGCCTTGAGCCGATTGCCGCCAGGGTCATGGCGGGCGAGCGGCTCAGCGCCGACGACGGCCTCAAACTGTACCGCTCCCGCGATGTCCTCGCCGTCGGCTGGCTGGCCAACCATGTGCGCGAACGCCTCCACGGCGATGTCACCTACTTCAACGTGAACCGGCACATCAATCCCACCAACGTCTGCGTCGCTGCCTGCAAGCTGTGCGCCTTCGGCCGCAAAAAAGGCGACGCCGGCGGGTACACCATGGCCCTCGAAGAAGCATGGGACACTGCCGCTTCCGGCTATTCCGAAGCCGTTACTGAGTTCCATATTGTCGGCGGCCTGCATCCCGATCTGCCGCTGGAGTTCTTCCTGGATCTCGTGAAGGGCCTCAAGCAGCGCTTCCCCAGGGTGCACATCAAAGCCTTCACCATGGTCGAGATCGCCTTCTTCGCGCGCCGCGCCAGGCTCTCCATCCAGGAAACCCTGCTCAAGCTGCGCGAGGCCGGCGTCGATTCCATGCCCGGCGGCGGCGCAGAGATCTTTGCCGCGCGCGTGCGCTCCATCATCTGCGACCACAAGATCGACGGCAGCGAGTGGCTGGACACCGCCCGCCTTGCCCACAACATGGGCTTCAAATCCAACGCCACCATGCTCTACGGGCACATCGAGAACGATGAGGACCGCGTGGATCATCTCCTCAAGCTGCGCTCCCTCCAGGATGAGACCGGCGGCTTCCAGACCTTTATTCCCCTCGCATTCCATCCCGAGCACACCCCGCTCGATCACCTCCCCATGACCACCGGGCTCACTGACATCCGGCAGATCGCCGTGAGCCGGCTGCTGCTCGATAACTTCCCCCACATCAAGGCCTACTGGCAGATGCTCACCCCGAAGATCGCGCAGATCGCTCTGCGCTTCGGCGCCGACGACCTCGATGGAACCGTGATTGAGGAGAAGATCTACCACGACGCCGGGGCCACCACGCCGCAGGGGCTCACGCGCCGCGAGCTGTGCCGCCTCATCAGTGAGGCCGGGCGTACCCCCGTCGAGCGCGATACCCTCTACCACCCCGTACAGCGCACTGAAGACAGCTTTGTCGTGGCCGTCTAAGTCGGCTACGGCAGCTCACGAACCCAGATGTTGCGAAAGCTGATCGGCGCGCTCTTGTCCCCGTGCGCCTGCAGTTTGATGGCCGCGCCGTCGAACGCCTGGTAGAACGGCTGGCCCCGGTACAGCGTCTGCCCCTTCAGTTGAAAGTGGTCCTCCACCAGCACCCCGTTCAAAAACACCGTGACATACGCGGGTGTCTTTAGCGATCCGTCGGCGTTGAAGCGGGGCGTCGTCCACACCACGTCGTAGGTCTGCCACTCGCCCGGCCTCCGCGCCGCATTCACCAGCGGAATCGATTGCTTGTAGATGCTGCCGACCATCCCGTTCACGTAGGTCGGGTTCTTGTAGCCGTCCAGCACCTGCAGCTCGTAGCCCGCGTCGCCCGGTCCGGTCGAGGCTAGAAAAACGCCGCTGTTGCCCCGTCCCTGCCCGCTTCCGGCAATATCGGCGGGAATCCTCCACTCAATGTGCAGTTGGTAGTCGTGGAAGTGCCGGCGCGTCTCGATGTTGCCGGTGTTTTTGGCCACCGTCAGCAGCCCGTCCGCCACCGTCCACCGCGCCGGTGTGTGATCCTGCGCGGACACCCACTCATCCTCATTCTTCCCGTCGAAGAGCGCAATCGCGTCGGAGGGCGGCGCGCCCGCGGTCTCGCCCGGAATAACCACGGCGGGAACAGGCTGCCAGATCTCGGTCGCTTCCGGTTGGGGCAGCGGCGTCTGTTGCTGCGCGCCCGCCGCCGCTGTCCACGCTCCCGCTGCCGCCAGCATAAGCGCTGAGAAAACCCTGTTTCGCATCATGCAGCCGAGTGTACACCGGCCGGCGGCGCGGCCTCCGCCGGCGGCCGTTCTCCCGCGCTGAACGCGTTCTGCGGCCTGGGTCTTTTCGAAAATAGCCAACGTCATTAGTCACAGGCGGCGAGGTCCATCCTCCGCCGCATTCCATTCAGGATTGGGAGAAGCTTCCATGATCAGAAAACTGGCTCTCGCGGCACTGCTGTGTGTGCTTGGCTCCGTCACGGCGCTGGCCGCCGACTTTAACGGCAAATGGACCGCCGATGTCCCGGGACGCAACGGCAACACCATGACCGTCACCTTCGACTTTCACGTGGACGGCTCCACGCTCACCGGCAAGATCACCACCGCGCGCGGCGATATGGACATCTCCAACGGCAAGGTGGATGGCGACAACATCTCCTTCGACCAGGTGATGAACTTCAACGGCAATTCCTTCACGCTCAGCTACAAGGGAACCGCCGACGGAGCCGACGCTATCAAGTTCACCCGCGCCTCCGACCGCGGCAACCGCCCTCCGCAGGAATTTACCGCCAAACGCGCCGCCGCCGACGCGCCCGCGGCGCCCGCACCGCCCGCCCAGTAATTCCAGGGCGCTGCATGCTTTTTTTCATCGCCTCGGGGGCGAACTCGATGATAGGGTGGAACCACGGTGGGAGGCCGGCTCCACCCTATGCTCTCTTTCACCCTTTCGCGCCGCCTATTCAGGCGGCTCTGCCTCTTCGTGCTTTGCGGTCTGTTGCCTGCGCTGCTGACCGCTCAGAGCTTTGACGCCAGCACGCTGCACCAGTCCGCCGACCTCGGCGTCACCTGGCTCGTCAACACCGGCGACAATCCCGCCTATGCCCGGCCCGATTTCGACGACTCCCGGTGGATGCGCGTCGATACCACCCGCTCCCTGAAGGACTACTTCCCGTCCCGGCATCCCTCCATCGTCTGGTACCGTCTGCATCTTAAAGTCGCGCCGGACCAGAAGGGCCTTTCGCTCGAAGAGTTCAACCTCGCCAGCGCATTTGAAATCTATGTCAACGGCCAAAGGCTCTTCGTCAACGGCAGCGTCGCCCCCTACCGGCCCTACGGCTACAGTGCGCGCATCGTAAAGCGCCTCCCGGACGCCGCGCTTCAATCCGGCTCCATCGTCATTGCCCTGCGCCTCTATATCTCCGGCCAGGATTGGCTCGGCAGCTTCCCCGGCTACTACCCCTACAACCTCATCATCGGACAGGGCTCCGCGCTCAACGATCACGTGTGGCTGGCTGCGATCGGCGACTACTTCGTTGTCTGGTTTCAACTGTTCGCGGGGCTGGGCCTCGGCATCGTCGCGCTCGCCCTCTATACCGCCCAGCGCGGCCAGCATGAATATCTCTGGATTTTCCTGATGTTCCTCTCTGAGGCCATACGCGCGCCCTTCCAGTTCTACGGCGTGTTTCACAACCTGCCCAACCGGTGGATCTACTTCAGCACCGCCTTCGATATCGCCGCCATGGTCATGCAGGCCCTCATGTTTCTGGCCTTTCTGCGTCTGCCGCCCCCGCGCTGGCTGAAGGTCTGGCTCGTGGTCGCTGCGGCGGGCAGATTCTGCAACGCCTGGCAGGCGGCCTCAGGCAGCGGCACCGTGTTCGGCATGCTCATCAGCCTGATGCCGGAACTCGGCCTCCTGGCCGTCATCATCCCCGTCCTGCTCATCCTGCACTGGCGGCGCGGCAACCGCGAGGCCGGCATCCTCCTCATTCCCGCACTCATCGTCAGCCTGACCATCTATGCTCAGCTCGGCCTCTTCATCCTCGGCGTGATCCCCGGGCTCTCCGGCCTCGCTCTCCGGCTCCAGAACGTCATCTTCAACTGGACTCTGGGGCCTTTCACCATCAATGCCGTCAACGTCGATGGCTGCTTCTTTGTGCTCACGCTGGCGGTCATCCTGGTGCTGCGCTCGGCCCGCATCGCGCAGCACCAGGCCCATATTGAAACCGAGCTCGCCGCGGCCCGCGAGGTCCAGAAGATTCTCCTGCCCGAGCAGATTGAGCGCGTCCCCGGCTTCCAGATTGAAGCCGTATACGAGCCCGCCCTCCAGGTCGGCGGCGACTTCTTCCAGATCCTGCCCGCTGCGCAGGACTCGCTCCTGCTCGTCGTGGGCGATGTCGCCGGCAAGGGATTGCCCGCGGCCATGCTCGTCTCCGTACTCGTGGGCGCCATGCGCGGCGTGGCAGAGTACACCCACGATCCGGCCGAGATTCTGGCCAACCTGAACCAGCGCCTCGTCGGCCGCGTGGCCGGGAGCCTCGCCACCGCCCTGGCCGTGCGCATCTTTCCTGATGGCGCTGTCCTGCTCGCCAATGCCGGCCATCTGTCCCCTTATCTCGATGGCCAGGAACTGCCGGTCGCCGGCGCGTTGCCGCTCGGCGCGCAGGCAGGCTCGCGCTACGAGACCGCGCGCTTCCAACTTCCGCGTGGCAGCCGCCTCACCTTCTACTCCGACGGCATCGTCGAGGCCCGCAACGCCTTCGGCGAGATCTTCGGCTTCGACCGCGGCCGCGAGATTTCCATACTGCCGGTCAACGCCATCATTCAGGCCGCAAAGGCCTTCGGCCAGCAGGACGATATGACCGCCATCGCCATCACGCGCGACGCGGCTGCGGCACGCGACCCGCAAGCCCAGCCCGCGTCCCGTGTCGCTCCGGCGCTGGCCGATTAGCGCCACTCCCATCCCTTCACCCCTGCGGCAACGCCGTCATCCCGCTCTCGATCCCCGGCCGCCGCCCCTGCGCCGGTGACCGCACACGCCTCCCCTGCCCGTTCCCGGCCATTCGCTCAATTCGTCATCTGCGCCAGTTGCTCCGGCCTCGGCTTCGGCGTCACCGCGCTCACAACCACCAGCGCCAGAACCGCCGCAAACAGCGCCGGAAAAATCGCATCGCGCTCGGCCACGATGGCCGGAAAAAATCCCTTCATCCCCGTGTTGTCCCACGCCAGCGTCACCGCCGTGCCCGTGGCGATGGCCGCAACTGCGCCCCAGGCCGTCGCGCGCTTTGAATAAAACGCGGCCAGCACCACCGGCGTCAGCGCCGCCGAGTAGATCGTGTACGCGTAAAGCATCTTGGCCAGAATGCTGGGCGCGTAAATGGCCTGGTACAGTGCCCAGCACCCCAGCAGCGTCACCGCCCCGCGCGAAAATAGCAACACCTCGCGGTTTGTCGCCTTCGGCATCGCGTAGCGCACAAACACGTCGTGGATCAGGTTGGTGGCCGGCGAAAACAGATAGTTGGATGCCGTCGAAATGACCTTCGCAAAAACCGCCCCCAGCAGCAGCGCCCCCATCAGCGCCGGCAATCCGTGCCGCGCGGTATACGGAATAATCTCGTAGGGCTGCGCCGCCACCTCGCCGGTCTTGTAAAGCGCAGAGCCGAACACCGCGATGGCCACGATCAGCGTCTCCAGCAGCACCGTGCCGCATGTCCAGCCCACCACGGAAAGACGCGCGTCGCGCTCCGACTTCGCCGAAAAAAACTTCTGGTACATCACCTGGTTGCCCAGCATCAGCAGCATCGTGGGCACGAGAAACTCCATCGCCCGCACAAAGCTCAGGTCGCCCAGAACCTCAAAGTGCGTCTGCGGCAGCGCCGCGTGCAGCCCCGGCCAGCCCCCGGCCTTCCGCAACAGCATCGGCGCGGCGACGATGCAGATAACCGTGACCAGCGAGCCGATGGCCACATCCATATAGGCAACCGACGACATCCCCGCCAGCGCGGTGGTCACGATCACGAAGGCGGCGATCATCCATGTGCCCTCTTCCGGCGTTACCGTCCCCGGAAAGATCAGGTGCAGCACGTTGCCCCCGCCTTTGAACTGGTAGCTCGTAATGGCCACATAAGCAAAGAGGATGGCGATCGTGCCCAGCACCCGCGCGGTCTGGTTGTAGCGCGCCTCCAGCAGGTCGGGCAGCGTGAACTGCGCAAACTTCCGCGCCCGCGGCGCAATAAAGTAGATGAGCAGAAGACCCAGCCAGCCGCCCGCCGGCTGCCACAGCGCCGCAAATCCGTTGCGGTACGCGTTCTCCGCCCCCGCAAACAGCGATCCCGCCCCGATCCACGAAGTCAGCAGCGTAAGCACCAGCACCGCCGCCGACAGCGAACGGCCCGCAACCAGATAGTCGGCCGTGGTTTTCACGCGCAGGGTGCGGTGAACCGCCACGCCCAGCAGCGCCGCCGCAATCAGGGCCAGAACAACGATATAGAGAATGGACATCCGCGGCGATCCTCGCCCGAGCGCATCAGGTTTTAGAGCAGTGTAACGGATCGCAGCCGCCTCCATCCGCGGGTCTGCGTCCTTCCGTCGGCCCAGCCGCTTCTATCCGCCCGTCCGCGCGCGCCGTTTTTCGGGTCCGGCAGGGCCTCGCGCGCTGCTCCCGCCCGCGTCCGCAGGCCCTGTCCCGTATCTCCCCGGGCAACCGGCCCCGAAAAAGTCATCCGGCAACGGTTGACGCGAGGCCGCGCTCGCGCTACTCTCGCAGTACTGGATTTGGTTCTCAATCCCAATCCGCGGCGCGCACGAAAAGCCCAGAATATGGACCGGGGTTTATCCTGCGCCCCTGCCGCTCTCTCCCTGCCAACCCCCAGCCAACCCGTCGCCGGTCTGCAATCGTCTTGCCGGCCATTGCCTTCCCGTTGCGCCACGGCGTCTCCCGGCCATCTCCGCGCCCTGCGCGGCAAGGGCTGGGAGACCGACCATGTGTTTCTGGACCGGATCACTCACCGTAGCCTTTCGTCCTGGAGGACGTTGACACTTTGAAGATCGCTCTGGAGATCACGCCCAACCTCGAGCCCCTCTTTGGGACCCGCGATGAAAACCTCAGACTGATGGAAGAATCGCTCGGCGTGCGCATCGACCTGCGCTCCGATTCCGTGCACGTGCAGGGTCCGGAAGAGGGCGTCGCCCGCGTGCGCCGCATCTTCGAGGACTTCGAAGCCCTGCGTCGCCTCGGACACCATCCTCATAACGGCGAGCTCAACGGCATGTTGCGCCTCGTCGTCGCCGATCCCGCGGTCTCGCTCCGTTCCGTCGCCGAGGCCGGCAAGCAGCGCTCCGCCGGCATCAAGCGCGCCGTCCAGCCGCGCTCCATCAACCAGCGCCGCTATGTCGAAGCCATCGAGAAGAATGATATGGTCTTCGGCGTTGGGCCCGCCGGTACCGGCAAAACTTACCTGGCCGTCGCCATGGCCGTCGCGGCCATCAACGCCAAGCGCATCAGCCGCATCGTCCTCGTGCGCCCCGCGGTCGAGGCCGGCGAGCGCCTCGGCTTCTTGCCCGGCACCCTGCAGGAGAAGATCGATCCCTACCTGCGTCCCCTCTACGATGCGCTCTTCGACATGCTCGATATCGAGAAGGTTGACCGCATGATCGAGCGCAACATCATCGAGGTCGCCCCGCTCGCCTTCATGCGCGGTCGCACGCTCAACGATGCCTTCATCATCCTCGACGAGGCCCAGAACACCACCACCGAGCAGATGAAGATGTTCCTCACCCGTCTCGGCAACAACTCCAAGGCCGTCATCACCGGCGATATCACCCAGATCGACCTGCCCAATCCCCGCAAGTCCGGCCTCGTCGATGCCATTAACGTCCTCGATGGCGTCGAGGGCGTCGCCTTCTGCAACTTCGAAGAGGCGGACGTGGTACGCCATCCCCTGGTGCAGCGCATCGTGCGCGCCTATGAGAGCAACCGGCCGCAGCAGCAGGAACTCCCGCTCGATGGCGCCATTGCCGTCGATGTTCCGCCGCTCGAGGTCGCAAAGAATCTGAAATCGTCCAAGCCGCAGTAGCGCAAGGGCCGATCGCAATGTGGCTTGCCCCATGTCGGTTCGGAGTTTGCGGCAAAGACGCGCCGCCCAGGCGCGGCAGTTTGCGCGATCTGCCTGCAATTGCGCTCACTTCCGGGCTACTCCTCGCGTATCATCGACTTAGACATGGAACCGCGCCCGCAGGAGCGCGGCTTCGCGCACGATGATTCTCATCGACCCAGAGCTGAACCTTGCCCCGACGGCGGTGGCGCTGAACCTGGTTTCGGCGAAGCGCTCTGCTGGGCCTGCTCCGATCCTGAGCGCAAAAGCCCGGCATCTTCCTTCCTCGCGCACATTGGCGCGATTCCTGACTGAAGCCCAGACCGCCGTTCGTCTCCGCGGGCAGGTGACGGTGCTGCTGACGACCGACGCCGCGATGCGCGCCCTGAACCGCCGTTTCCGTGGGAAGAACAAGCCGACGGATGTGCTGTCGTTTCCCTCCGATCACCTGATTAGAGGAACAGAGAAGATCGCCGGCGACCTGGCCATCAGTCTTGAAACCGCGCTGCGCCAGGCTGCCGCGCAGGGCCACACGCTTGCCGTCGAGATCAAGGTGTTGATGCTCCATGGCCTCCTGCACCTAGCCGGCTACGACCACGAGACCGACTCCGGCCAGATGCAGCGCCGCGAAAGAGATTTGCGCGCCAGGCTGCGCCTCCCGTCCGGACTGATTGAACGCGCCTCTGCCCGGCCTTCCCCGCGTCCGCCGGCCCGTTCCGCCATGCGTGGACGCCGGCCATGACTCCGCTGCAGCTTGTTTTTCTGCTCGTGCTGGCCCTCGTCGCCACGCTCGCCTCCTACATTCACCGTGTCTATGCGGAGTTCGGCAAAATCCTCAGCCGCGAGGTCCAGGACAATCTGGACGTGTGGGAGGAGCGGATCGAGCCCCATCTCGGCCTCAGCCGCGAGCATGCCGCCTTGTGCGCGGCCGTCCTCATGCAGCTCGCTCTCGGCCTCATCGCGCTCGAGATTGGAACCACGCTCTATATCCACGCCGCGCGCCTCCGCGAGCCGGACTCGCTTGAAATCGCCCAGGCCGTTCTCGGGGTCGTGCTCGCGATCGTCTTCTGCAACCAGATGATCCCGTCGCTGCTCTTCAACCGCACCCGCGGCTTGTGGGCGGCGAGCCTGCTCTGGCCCATCGTCCTCCTCCTGTGGATGACCACGCCCGTTACCGTCATCGTTCGCTTCTTCTCCTCCGTTGCCGCCCTGGCTGAGGCCCCCGTCAATCCTGAGCAGGAGCCCGCCACCGGCGTCGATGCGCTGATCGAAGCCGGCGAGGAGGAGGGCATTCTGGAACAGAGCGACCGCGACCTGGTGCGCTCGGCGGTCGAGTTCGGCGACAAGCTCGTGCGCGAGGTCATGACCCCCAGGCCTGAAATCTTTGCCGTCTCGGAGCAGATCACGCTGGAGCGTTTCCTCGAGCTCCTCCGCCAGCACAACTACTCCCGCGTGCCCGTCTACGCCGGCGCCCTCGATAACATCAGCGGCCTGGCCTTCGCCCACGACCTGCTGCAGATCGCCGATGAGGAAGCGCGCACCCGCACCGTGGCAACCATCGTAAAGCCCGCAGCCTTTGTGCCTGAGACCAAGAAGGGCTACGAGCTGCTCCGCGAGATGCAGCGCGAAAAGCAGCACATGCGCATCGTCATCGACGAGTACGGCGCGGTCGCCGGCCTCGTAACCATTGAAGATCTGCTCGAGGAGATTGTGGGTAACATCCGCGACGAGCACGAAACCGACTCTCAGAAGGAGGAGCCGCAGCGTGAGCCCTCGGGCTCCTGGCTGGTGCCCGGCAGCTTTCCTGCCGATCAGCTCGGCGATCTCCTCGGCCAGCCGGTCGCTCCCGGCGATGACTACGAGGCCACCACCGTCGGCGGGCTCGTCAGTGAGATTGCCGGCCGCATTCCCAGGGCAGGGGAGACCATCGTGCTCGATAAGCTCGGCTTGCGTGTCGATGTGGTCGCCTCCACGCCTCGCCGCGTGGAGCGCGTGCGCCTGCTTCCGCCTTCGAAAACCGAGCAGAGTTTGTCTTAGGTGTTCCTCATCGCGTGCGGGTCGCTTTCCAGTCCCGCCACTCCTCCGCCGTGATCTCCCAGATCTCTGAGGCCAGCCGCCCGCTCACGTACTCCCGCTCCTCCACTCCGGCCAGGCGCATGCCCTGCTTCTCGGAGATGCGGCGCGAAGTAAGGTTATCGCGCGCCTTGGCCACCCGCAGCACCGCGAACCCCATCTCTTCAAACCAGAAATCGTTGGCCCAGATGCAGGCCTCGCTCATCAATCCCTGGCCTTGCCACTGAAGCCCGAGCCAGAAGCCGCGGTTGCTCTCCTCGCCGCGGCGCAGATGGAGGCAGCCGATCA
>JAKCDN010000332.1 GCA_021841795.1 Acidobacteriota bacterium
GCCACAAGCCCGTGGGGCCAGAAGGTGCCGATCCATATCGCATGGGGGCTCATCTGGATTGCGCTGATCGCGGGAATGAGTTTCATGATCGTGCACTCGCTTTACCTGGCGATTGTGAAACCGGCCAAGCGGTTTGCCGAGCGCAAAGCGGAGGCGCTGGCGGCGGGGATTCCCGAGCGCGTGCCGCGTCATTCGCTGGCCGCGCGCCTGTTCCACTGGATCATGGCGGCCGCCATGCTCACGCTGCTGTTCACGGCCTTTCTGCCCAAGGTCGGAGTCCATTTCAACTGGGTGCTCTATCACTGGATCGCGGGACTGGTGCTGACGGCATCGATCCTGTTTCATATCGTGCACGCCACGTTCTTCATGGACTTCTGGTCCATCTGGCCCGATAAAACCGACCGGCGCGACGCGATCAACCGGGTGCGCCGATTCTTCGGCAAGGATGCGCCGCTGCCGGAGAAATTTGCCAAGTATCCGCTCGAGAACAAGCTGTATCATGGCGCCATTCTGCTCAGCGGGCTGGCGGTGATCGCCACCGGCCTGTTCATGATGAAGCGCGTGCAGACCGGCATCTTCTCGCGCAATCCATACCTCTTCGGCGATATGACGTGGGGCCTGATGTATGTGCTGCACGGGCTGGCCGGCGTGGGGCTGATCGCGATGGTGATGGTGCATATCTATATGGGAATCCGGCCGGAGAAGTTTCCCATCACAAAATCCATGATCTTCGGCTGGATGAGCCGCGATTTCTACCTTGACGAACACGACACAGGGAGATGGGCCGTGAAGGCCCCAGCCAGCTCCCGGACAGAACAGGGATATGCCGCAAGCGATGGCGACTGAAGTTCAAAAACAGTGCGAGACAATCGAAGAGTGCTATGAGTTCACGCTCTCCTATGCGGCGCGGGGCCTGGCCGGCGATGAGGGCAGTGGGCTGCGGGAGCATCTTGTGCGCGCCGCGGCGGCCATGCGGGGCCTGGAGACGGGCTGCGCGGATGCCGCGCGCCGCATGCAGTTGATGCCCGCCGAGAAGTACAGCGCCTTCTTTGCCGTGGTTGCGCGCGACGCGGGGGCCGCGCTGGCGGCGGTGGAACTGGTGCTGGCGCAGCCGGTCATCAGCGCGCAGCTCATCGACACGCTGAATGCGTCCATCCATCTACGTGCGTTGCTGGCGGACCTGTTTCTGCTCACGGAGATTCTGGAAGCGCAGCCGGCTGCGGCCGCGCACGCTCTGTGAAGCGCGGCGACGGACGCCGGAGCGATCACCCTGGCGATATCGCCCGATAGGTCGAAGAAGGCGCGCAGACCGATGTATTCCGCGGAAGTTCTCGATCATTTCGAACACCCGCGCAACGCCGGGGTTGTTGCAGGCGCCGATGCATCCGTGCGGGTTGAAAACCCTGCCTGCGGCGACGTTCTGGAGATCACGGCAAAGATCGATGCGGGGCGAATCGCGGCCATCTGTTTTCGCGCCAGGGGATGTGTCGCGTCGATGGCATGCGGCTCCGCGCTCACGGAGCTGGCGCGCGGCAGAAGCCTCGACGCGGCGCGGAAGCTCACCCGCGAGGAGCTGCTGCGCGCCGTGGGCGGGCTGCCGCAGGCGTCGGCGCACGCCAGCCACCTGGCCATGGATGCGCTGGCGGCGGCGCTGCGGCAGTTGGCCGAGCGCGCTACGGCTCCGGAGCGGTCCGCCTGACGGAGGCTTCGTACTCCTCCGGAGTGTTCAGCCCCGACTTGACCAGAGGCTCGCGCACCGCCAGATAAAGAACCCGGGAGGCGTGCCGGTGCAGGATCTCGCGCGCGTTGCCGGTGATGGGCGCGGCCAGAAACTGCTCCACCAGCCCGGGGCCTGCCAGCAGCGGATGGCCGTGACGGCCTTCGTGCTCCGGGATGACGGCCCAGATGTCCGCGCTGAGCGCGGCCAGGAAGCCGTAATAAAGGTGTTCCAGCGCGGCCGGGCTCAGCGGCGGGCAATCGACGGGCGTGATCATGGCCGCGTTGCAGCCGCCATGGACAGCGGCGTGCAGGCCGATCTGCAGCGAGCTGAACTGGCCGTTTTCCGGCGCGGGGTTGCGCGCCAGGTGCGCGCCATGGGCGGCGACGGCGCCGGCGACGGACTCGGCATTTTTCCCCGCGACCACAACCGTCATGCGCGTGAACGGCGCAAAAGCGGAGAGAGCGGCGGAGAGCAGCGTCTGCCGCGGCGCATCGGCGGCTCCGGCCTGGGACGGCGGCCAGGGCAGCATGGCCTTGTCGGCGCCCATGCGTGTCGAGTTTCCCGCCGCCAGAATCAGGCCGGCGAGCTGGACGGATTCCTGCATAGTGAGAAGATAGCGCGCAGGGCTAGCTTTCGGCAGCCGCGGAGAGCGACGGGGCCGGCTCGGAACCGGCGTTGTGCCTGCCGTTCTGGAACCAGCTCATGTGGGGCAGGGAACGCTCGGCGCGGCGGCGCACGGCGATCAGCTCCGCGACGATGGAGACGGCGATCTCCTCGGGCGTGATCGCGCCGATGTCGAGGCCGATGGGCGAGTGCACGCGATCGAACCGATCGGGACCAAGTCCCTCGCGGGTGAGTTCGCGAAAGATCGCGATGGCCTTGCGGCGCGAGCCGACCATGCCGATGTAGCGCGCCGGCGTCTGCACGGCCCAGCGCAACACGCGCATGTCGTCGCGATGGCCGCGGGTGACGATGACGATGTACGACGACTCGGCGGGAGCCAGGTCTGCGCACGCCTCCTCGAAGTCGCGGGCGACGACCTGCACCGCTCCGGGAAAGCGCTCCGCATTGGCATAGGCGTCGCGGTCGTCGGTCACCACGCAGTCAAAGCCTGCATTGCGCGCGGCCTTGTACAGCTCAACGGCCACGTGGCCGGCGCCAAAGATGTACAGCAGCGACGAGGGCAGAACCGGCTCGATGAAGATTGCCAGCGTTCCGCCGCAGACCAGGCCGGTGTCGTCGCTGGGATTCTGGTTGAGGTCGAAGGTGAGCGTGCGCGGCTTTTCCTGCTGCATCACCTCGCGCGCCGCCTGCCAGACATCCGCCTCGACGCAGCCGCCGCCGATGGTGCCGGCGATGGATCCGTCGTCGCGAATCAGCATCTTGGCGCTTTGGAACGAGGGGATCGAGCCGCGCGAATTCACGATGGTGGCTACTGCGCCGCGGCGGCCCTCGCGCTGCAGGCGGACGATCTCCTCGTAGATGTTCATCACTTCGATTATTCGGTCCGTTCGAGGCGAAGTCAAACTGCGGACAGGCGGCATCGCCGCAACTTTGTGCGCATCCGCCGCTGGGCCTATTGCTGAATGGGCGCATTTGCGTTAAGTTCTAAGACTCACCGCATTTTGCGGGGAGGGCGCGAAAATGTTCGCATGCTTCGCCGCTCCTCGACTCAGGCTGCGCACGCGGGGCCCGCGACCGGGCCTCTGGCGGCGCCATTAAAAACAGGGGGAGACGCATGACCACAGCAGTCCTGGACGATCCGCAACTGAGAGAGCGGTTCGGCGAGTTGAAGCCGGCGCTCACCGCGCAGGCCGCGGCGATTGAGGCGGACCGCTGCCTGAACTGCTTCG
>JAKCDN010000333.1 GCA_021841795.1 Acidobacteriota bacterium
CGGGGCGATCACTCCGGACCATGCGAGCATACCGGAGATTCCAGCGGTGACCACGGAGCAGACGAGGCGCGAGACGCTGGGCCTGCAAGCGGCGCAGATGCTGGCGGTCTCACGGCAGCACGTGGCGCGAGGCGACGAACGGCGTCTCTGGATGATGCCGGAGATCAGCTTTGGCGCGCAATACAACCGCAATACGACGGTGCTGAACAACATCAACGAGTATTACGCCAGACCGCTCCCGGCCAACAACTTTTTCAGCGGTTTCAACCTCACCCTGCCCCTAATCGATTGGAGCCTGCGGGCGAAGTCGCGCGAGTCAGCGGCGGCGGCGCTGCGGGCGCGCGTTGAGGTCGAGCAGGCGCAACAGCAGAACGATGTGCAGATTGCGCAGTTGAGCGCGAGCCTGCGCGAACTGGATACCATGGCGGAGATTGCCAGCCTGCAGCAGCAGATTGCGGCCGAACAGTTGAAGAGCGTGGAGACGCAACTGGAGCTGGGCAATGGGGCAGACTCGGGACCGGGCGCGACGGCGCAGCTTTCACCGACGGCCGAGCAGCAGGCACTGATCGACGAACGCCGGAAGTACGTGGATTCGCTCGATGCGAATCTGGAGTTGAGCAAGACGCGGTTGACGCTTCTGCGCGCTCTTGGGCACATGCAGGACTGGCTCGACGAGCTGCACCCGAAGCCGTGAGCGGAGGAACCCGGAACCTCACTCCCCGCCCCAAAGCCGGAGCGATGACGATAGGCGCTTGAATCGATTGGGGTTTATGGCCTCTTTTGAGGGCATTTGGCGGGGAAGGCCGACGGGGACGCGGAGAAGGAAATTTCTCTGAGGCAATCGCCGCGAATGGTAGAATTGAAGGGATGCCGATGCCTTTAAAAACCCTCTTCCTCAACCCTCCATCGTTTGAAAACTTTGACGGCGGCGCCAGCTCACGGTGGCCGGCGACGCGCGAGATCGAGTCCTACTGGTACCCGGTGTGGCTGACCTATCCGGCGGGAATGCTGGAGGGATCGCGGCTGCTGGATGCGCCGCCGCACCACGTCTCGGCCGAAGAGACGATCAAGATCTGCAAGAACTATGAGTTCCTGGTGCTGTTTACGTCGACGGTGGGATGGGAGGGCGACCAGCGCCTGGCGGAGGCCATCAAGGCGGCGAATCCTTCGATACGGATTGCGTTTGTGGGCCCGCCGGTGACGACGGACCCGGACCGGGCGCTGAACGAGTGCGCAGCGCTGGACTTTATCTGCCGGCGGGAGTTCGATTACTCGGTGGTGGAGTATGCGAACGGCAAGGCACTGAACGAGATTCTGGGCATCAGCTACAAGCAAGACGGCAAAGTGCTGCACAACCCGGATCGCCCGCAGGTGGAGAACCTGGATGCGATGCCGTGGGCGACGAAGATCTACAAGCGGGACATGGACGTAACGCGCTACAACGTGCCGTTTCTGCTGCATCCGTATATTGCGCTGTACTCGACGCGGGGCTGCCCGGCGCAGTGCACGTTCTGCCTGTGGCCGCAGACGCTTTCAGGGCACGCATGGCGGAAGCGCTCGACGGACGATGTGGCGGCGGAGATGAAATGGGCCAAGGAGAACTTCCCGGAGGTGAAGGAGTTCTTCTTCGACGACGATACGTTCAACATCCAGAAGGCGCGCACGATCGAGCTGTGCGAGAAGCTGAAGCCGCTGGGCATTACCTGGAGCTGCACGTCGCGGGTGACGACGGACTACGAGACGCTGAAGGCGATGCGCGAGGCGGGCTGCCGGCTGTTGATCGTGGGCTTCGAGTCGGGCGATCCTCAGATTCTGAAGAACATCAAGAAGGGCGCAACGGTGGAGCGCGCGCGGGACTTTGCGCGCGACTGCCACTCGCTGGGCCTGACGATTCATGCAGACTTCATTCTGGGTCTGCCGGGCGAGACGAAGGAATCGATTCGCAATACGATCAACTTTGCGAAGACGCTGGATTGCGAGACGATCCAGGTTTCCATCGCGCACGCCTACCCGGGCACGGAGTTTTATGAGTACGCGGCGAAGAACGGTTTTATCACCAACGCGAAGATGGAAGACGGCGGCGGGCACCAGATGGCGCACATCGAGTACCCGGGGCTGCCTACCGATTACGTGATGGAGATGGTGCACCGCTTCTACGACGAGTACTACTTCCGTCCCAAGGCGGCGTTCCGGGTGATCTGGAAGGCGATTGTGAATCGCGACGTGCCGCGGCTCTACCAGGAGGCGAAATCATTCCTGAAGCTGCGGGCGCAGCGCAACAAGATGGTGAAGGAGGCGCGGAATCAGCAGTCGCGGCCTTCGGCGCCGGCCGGCGCCGGCGCGTAAACCGTCATCGAAGCGATCAAGCGAGGGCGGCGCAGCAGCGTCCGCCCTTCTTTTTCTTTGCGCAGTAAAGGACGAAGCGAACCGCCGATGGGGCAACACTCTCTTACACCACGCCAATACATGATTCTGGGACTGGTGGCGATCTGCGCGCCGCTGGGGGACAGCTGCCTGGCGCGGGGCATGGCCGCGATGCCTGCGATCACGGCGGCGCACCCGGGGTTACTGGTGGCCGCGGTATTTACGCCCTGGATCGCGGCGGGGATCGCGCTGCTGATCGGATTTTTTGCCAGTTACCTGACGGCGCTGTCGTGGGCCGATCTGACCTTTGTTCTACCGGCTACGGCCTTTGGCTATGTGATTATCGCGCTGCTGGCGCGGTTCTGGCTGCATGAGGCCATCTCGCTGGAGCGCTGGGCGGGGATTGTGCTGATCGCGCTGGGGGTGGGTTTTGTGGCGCATGGGCCCTCGCTGACCGAGCATCCGGCGAGCGAGGAGACCGAGGCGGCAGAGGTAGAGACGCGATGACGAGTTCCCTGCCCGCCGCGGCTCCAAACGCCTGGATTGCGGCGGCGATGATCGCGGCGGTGGTGCTGACGTCCACCACCGGCGAGGTGCTGACCGCGGCGGCGATGAAGTCCATCGGCGATCTGGATGCGATCCGCGCGCACTCCGGCCTGAAGGGCGCCATCCGCGCCGTGCTCACCTGCCCGCTGTTCTTCGCGGGAGTGTTCTTCCTGGCTTTAGCGTTCTTCGCTCTGCTGTTCGCATTGAATCACCTGAACCTGAGCCTGGTCGGCCCGGCCACGGCCTCGCTCACGCTCGTCACCAACGCCATCGCCGGCAAAATCTTCCTGAAGGAAAATGTCGACCGGCGCAGATGGGCGGCCGCGGTGCTGGTGTGCGTAGGAGTCTACCTGCTGGCACATTGAGGGCGGCCCGCGGTGGAAACAGCTCAGGCGCGCTTGCCCGTTATGCTACAGTGTGGGCTGTGCGGCGGCAGCTTCTTTTTCTCGCGCTATCGCTTTCAATCTGCGCTCCGTGCCTGGCAGAGAAGTACGTGACCGGCACGCTCGTGCGCGTCAATGCGGGCAGCATTGAAAACCCGAACAGCTTAGGCCCCGCAAACAACAATGGATATACCCTGGCCTACGAGCTGAGCATCCAATATAGGGATCGCTACTACAATATTCACTTCCTGGCCACCCCCGGCTTCAAGTTCGACTG
>JAKCDN010000334.1 GCA_021841795.1 Acidobacteriota bacterium
AAGGCGCGCGCGGCGTCCGCCGGATGCGTGTGACCGCAATACTTCGAGGGGGATGTCCACGGGACGATTCTAAAGCGTTACAGCGAGGCTCGCGATCTGGAAGCCACTGCAAGACGGTCTGCGCCGCAGGCAGACAAACCGACGCTCGAGTGGGAAATGACGTCGCAACAGTGGAGTTATTTTTGCCTATTTTCCCATGATTTCCATGAAAACTTTTGCATATCTGCATCGATTATTTTTGGGTTTCGCTTTATTTTTCAGCATGTTATATACTCCACATTCTGGAATCAAACATGCTACATTGTGATGAGTATACGTGTGCACCACGGGTTAGGTGAGCGCGCAACGAAGACAAGAAATCTGCCTAAAAGGCCAAACCAGCGACAACGGGGGGTATGATGCGCAAGATTTTCGTTCTGGCAAGTATCGTGTTACTGATGGGAAGCGTGGCGGCATTTGCGGATTATCCGCCGCCGTCGGGAGCGATTCTGGATCTGAACGGTCTACCAATCCCGTCGGCTGCGCAGCTCTACACGGTCGACTTCACGGGGGCTCTGACGACCACGGATATTACCTTTGCCTTTCGCGACGACCCGGCATTTATCTCCTTTTCCGATGCGTCGCTGGTGGATCTGACGACATCGAGCGGAAACCTGCTGCTGAACGGCAACTTCGCCCTGGGAACGGTCAACACAAGCAATGCCACCGACTGGACCTATGTGAACACTTACGGCGCCAGTAGCGGCGGAATCCTCAATACTGGCTGCGGATACAACGGCTCAAACTGCTGGTTCGATGGAGCGGTTGGGGCGTATGACGCGATCAGCCAGACGGTTGCCACGAACATTGGCAATCAATACCAAATCAGCTTCTACCTCTCTGAAAACAGTGGGGATTCGACATTTTCAGAGACCGGCTCCAACGCTATCGATGCGCTTGCCTATGCGCAGGCCGGAGTGCCTGCGGCGGCTACGCCGGAGCCGTCGTCGATGGCGCTGCTGGGAACGGGGCTGCTCGCGCTGCTGTGGTCAATGCGGAGACGGCTGGTGCGGGGATAAGTTCGAACCGCGATCCCCGCGCATCCATGCGAGTAAGGACAGCGAGTGGAGTTTTTTCGAATGAAACGAGATGGGCCGCCTGCGGGCGGCCCATCTCGTTTGAGGCGCCGATCTCCCGGCCTATCCAAGGTGGGCAACCCAGTGTTCAGACTCGATTTGCACGCCTGCCTCGCGCGCGGCGGGCGCAGACAGGGATTCAAGAAACCGGGCCACGGTTTGCCGGGAGCGGGGATCGCGGAGATTGGGCGCGATCTCGTGGAGGGGAACGAGAACGAAGGCACGTTCGGCAAAGCGGGGGTGGGGCAGCTCAAGACCGGATGCGCCGATGACCAGATCGCCATAGAAGAGCAGGTCAAGGTCGAGCGGGCGGGGGCCGTTGGGCGCGTCACGGGAACGGTCGCGGCCGAATTCGTGCTCAATATCGAGGAGGGCGGCGAGGAGATTGCGCGGGGAGAGATGGGTTTGAAGCATGAGGACGGCGTTCGTGAAGCGGGGCTGATCAGCAAGGCCGACCGGAGCGGTGGAGTAGAGCGAGGAGCGGGCGGCGATGCGTCCGAAGGCTGAGAGCCGTTCGGCAGCGGCGGCTAACGTGGCCGGAGGCGGACCGGTGGGACTGGGGAGGTTGGCGCCGAGGGCGATGTAGGCAGTAGACATGCTGTTCAAAGAGTAGCGGAGTTCGGGAATCGGGGCGGCGGCGGAAGAGCCCCATGGCGAGATTCCATTCGTATCCGTGCGCGGATGCGGGGCGGGTTGAAGTCGCCGACGCTTGATCTGGTAGCATCGGACTTCGGAGAATTATGGCGATGGACACACAGACGATTGCCGGGCTGAGCGCCCGGCGCAATGAAGATATCGCACTCGACCTGATGAAGTTTGTGGCGGGCACGACGGGCGTGGGCAAGGCGGGCGCAGCTTCGGCAGGGTTCAGCGGCACCATGGCGGCGAAGCCCGAGGAGTATGTGAGCCAACTGCTGGAGCTCTATGGACGGTGCTTGAAGGCGGTTGCGGGACAGTAGCCAGCTTCTTGCGCCGCGTCCAAGAGACTTGGCTGCGATCCCAGGACACAGAGCCGAGGTCTGAAGCACCCAACTTCGCGCGGGGTTGAATGCGCGAAGAGCAAGCGCGGGCCTCTGGATTGGCCGCCATGGCGCCGGGCCCGGGATGACAGGCCGGAGCAAACGCCGGGCTTGGCGGGCATGCCGGATTTTGCCGGATCACGCGAGAAAGAGAGGCACAGCCATCGGCATGAAAGGACAGATCCGTGTGGCAGTGGCGGGCGCGGGAGCCTTTGGGCGCAACCATCTGCGCGTGCTGCGCGAGCTGGAGAGCGAACAGGCCGGCGTGGCGCTGGCCGCGGCCGTGGAGCCGGATGAGGCGCGCGCCGATGCGACGGCGAAGCAGTACGGCATACCGGTGTTTGCGGATGCCGAAGCGATGCTGAAAGCAGATTTGAGGCTGGACGCGGCGTGTGTCGCAGTACCGACGGTGAAGCACTACGAAGTGGCGTCGGAGCTGCTGGACGCAGGGCTCGACCTGCTGATCGAAAAGCCATTGGCGGCGAGCCTGCCGGAGGCGGACGATCTGATCAAGAAGCAGGAAAAGCTGCGCCGGATTGTTCAACCGGGACACCTGGAGCGGTTTAATCCGGCAGTGATGGCGGTGGAGCCGCAACTGGCGCGGCCGATGTTTTTCGAGGCGCACCGGCTGAGCGTATTTACGCCGCGCGCGCTGGACGTGGACGTGGTGCTGGACCTGATGATCCACGACCTGGACATTGTGCTGACGTTTGCGCGGTCCGCGGTGCGGGAAGTGCGCGCGGTGGGACTGCCGATCCTTTCGCCGAAGGTGGATATAGCGAATGTGCGGGTGGAGATGGAGTCGGGCTGCGTGGCCAATTTTACGGCGTCGCGGGTTTCGACGGAGCGGGTGCGAAAGCTGCGTTTTTTTGAGCCACGGCAGTACGTTTCGATCGACTATGCGCGGCGGGATGTGCTGGTGATCCGCGTCGACGCCCCGATGGGGGCGCAGCCTGAGGAACCGGGCGCACCGCCGGAGAACGCACTGGCGCAGGCCGCGGCCGAGTTTCTGAAGACGGGCAAGCTGGACGCGGCGACGATGCAGGCGCTGGCGACTTCAGGAAAGGTGCCGGCGGGCCTAATGATGAAGGTGCTGGCGGCGAAGAACAATCCGGAGAGGCTGCAAGAGATTGCGAAGGGGCTGGCGGGACCGGCCGCTGAACGCAGCGACGGGCCGACGCCGGGCTTGAGCTTTGCGAAGCCGGAAGTGACGCCGGGCGAACCGCTGCGGCTGGAGATTCTGGCTTTCCTGGAGTCAGTGCGGACACGCCGCACGCCGCGGGTAACGGCGCAGCAGGGGCGCGCGGCGCTGGAGCTGGCGCTTGCCATCCAGGCGCAGATGGCAGCGCACGCAGAGCGGGCCGGGCTGGGGGATTTCTTTAACGGCGGCAACTCCTGAGCGACTGTAGCCGTTTTCGACCTTGTGCGATTCCGCT
>JAKCDN010000335.1 GCA_021841795.1 Acidobacteriota bacterium
GATCTACGGCGAGGCGCGGAGAGCGGCGAAGGGATCGAAGTCAGCCTGCGAGGCGATACCACTCGACGGTGCGGCGCAGGCCCTCGGCAAAGTCGACCGAGGGGGTGTAGCCGAGCAGCTCGCGAGCGAGACCGATGTCGGCAAGCGAGTGTTTAATGTCGCCCGAGCGAGCCTCAGCGTAGGCGGGAGCGCCCTGATATCCGGTGAGGCCGCAGAGGATCTGAAAGGTCTGGTTGAGGGTGACGGCCGAGCCTGTGGCCAGATTCATCATGCGTCCGGCCACCTTGTCCGCAGGCGCGGAAGCGGCGAGCAGGTTGGCATGGACCACATTGTCAATATAAGTAAAGTCGCGGCTCTGTTCGCCGTCGCCATAGATGGTGGGCTGCTGGCCGGCGAGCATTTTGCGGCAAAAGATGGCCAGGACGCCGGAGTAGTGCGAGGTGGGATCCTGATAAGGGCCGAAGACGTTGAAGTAGCGTAGGGTGACGGTCTGAAGCCCGTAGACGCAGTTGAAGGCGGCGAGGTAGTGCTCGCCGGCGAGCTTGGCGACGGCGTAGGGCGTAATGGGATGGGGCAGCATCTGCTCGCGCTTGGGAAGGGTGGGAGTATCGCCATAGACCGAGGACGAGCCGGCATAGACGACACGGCGCACGCCGGCATCTTTTGCGGCCACGAGCACGTTCAGAGTGGCATCCACGCACATGCGGTTGGTTGTGACGGGATCGGCAACCGACCTGGGCACGGAGGCCAGAGCGGCCTGGTGGAAGACGATATCGACTCCGGCGCAGGCGCGAGCGCAGACGGCGGGATCGGCGAGATCGCCTTCGAGGAACTCCATGGCCTGAAGGCCTTCGAGGTTGGCATGTTTGCCGGTAATAAAACTGTCGACGCCGCGTACAGAATCTCCGCGCGCCAGAAGAGCCGCCGCAATGGAGCGGCCGATAAAGCCGGCGGCGCCGGTAACTAAGTATTTGGGCACGTACCCACCCCAGGGAATAAATGCATGAAGAGACCGAAATGCCGGTTCCTTTTTCTTATACTAAAGCACGCACAACCGAGGGCTCCGGGCACGATACAATCACGGCATGACGAACGTCACGACGGAACACTCCCCCACATTAAAACTGAAACTGGAAACGCGCGAGGCACGCATTGGCATTGTGGGCATGGGCTACGTGGGTTTGCCCCTGGCCCTGCTGTTTTCAAGCGAAGGGTTTCGGGTAACGGGATTCGATATTGCCGCGGACAAGGTGGCGACGCTGAATGCGGGCAAATCGTACATTGTGCGCATCCTGCCGGAGGCGATCGAAGCGGCGCGCAAGGCGGGCTTCAGCGCCACGTCGGATTACGCGGGAATCGCGGAGATGGACGCCATCATCATCTGCGTGCCGACACCGCTTGACGAGCACCACGAGCCGGATCTGAGTTTTGTGACCGGGACGGTGAAGGCACTGTCACCAAATATTCATGAAGGGCAACTGATTGTGCTGGAGAGCACGACCTATCCCGGCACGACCGAGGAGGTGGTTGTACCGCTTCTGGAGTCGGGCAACCGGCATGGACTGAGGGTTGCGCGCGGAGGCGAAACGAGCGGCGTGCATGTGGCGTTTTCGCCGGAGCGCGAGGATCCCGGCAACGACAGCGTGGACCGGCGGGACATTCCCAAGGTTGTGGGCGGCTGCAGCAGCGCGGCGGCCGAGCTGGCGGCGGCAATGTACGGCAGCATCTTCCACCGCGTGGTGCCGGTAAGCAGCCCGGCAGCGGCGGAGATGACGAAGCTGCTTGAGAACATCTATCGCTGCGTGAACATCGCGCTGGTGAACGAGCTGAAGCAACTGTGCATTCGCATGGGCATCGACATTCACGAGGTGATCGACGCCGCGAAGACGAAGCCGTTCGGCTTCCAGGCCTTTTATCCCGGTCCCGGACTGGGAGGCCACTGCATTCCCATCGATCCGTTTTATCTGTCGTGGAAGGCGCGCGAGTTCGACTTCCGCACGCGCTTTATCGAACTGGCGGGCGAAGTGAACACGGCGATGCCCTACTTTGTGCTGGAGCAGATGGCGGCGGCGCTGAACGAACACGGCAAGAACTTCAAAGGATCGAAGGTGCTGATTCTGGGCGTGGCGTACAAGCGCGATATCGACGATCTGCGCGAGTCGCCGGCGCTCACGATCATCGAGCTGCTGCGCAAGAAGGGCGCCAACGTTGCCTACAACGATCCCTTCTTCGCCAAGGTGGGACATGGCCGGAAATACGATCTGAACATGACGCGCGCACCGCTGGACGATCTGGGGCAATACGACGCGGTGGTCATCGTGACCGACCACAGCAGCTACGATTACGCGCGCATCGTGCGCGAGGCGCAACTGGTCATCGACACGCGCAACGCGACGCGCGGCATCGAGTCGGCGAAGATCATCCACTGCTAGCGCGTGGATGCACGCGGAGGGGCATCCTGCGTGCATCCAGATCGCTCTGCCGTCCCGGGCAGCGGCCGCGCAGCCGAGAGGCGAAGTTCCCGCCGCAGTCACATGCGCGCCGCCGGGTCTTCGTGTATTGTTTCTGAGTGCGCTCATGACAGTCCTGCTGCCAACTCTGGTTGAGCCAAAGCAATTCGCGCTCTGGGAACGGATTTTGTTTGTGGTTCTGGCGGCGGCATCCTTTTATGGATTCTGGCGACGCTTCGAGCCGATCCTGAGCCGCATTCTCCACGCAAAGAGAGATCCGGACTTTCATCTTGCACCGCTCGCGCGGCGCGTGCGCGATGTGGTCTGGGAGGTTGCGCTGCAGGCGAAGGTGATTCGGGCGCGGCCGCTGACGGGGCTTGCGCATGCGCTGGTCTTCTGGGCGTTCTGCGCATTTGCGCTGGTCACGCTGAATCACTGCGGGGCGATTGTGGGCCTGGGGTTCCTCGATCCCGCGGGCGCGGCGGGACGCATCTACTTCAATTTTGCCGCGTTGTTTGCCGCGGCGTGCGCGGTGGGCATCCTGGGGCTGTTTGCGCGCCGGTTTCTGTTGCGGCCCAAGTGGCTGGGGGCGGTGTCCTGGGAGTCAGGCCTGATCGCGGCGCTGATCTTCGTGTTGATGGCGACTTATCTTGCGGCATTTTTTGTGACCGCGCCGACGGGCGCAGTGGAGACGCTGTGGTGGGCGCACACGCTCACGCTGCTGGCCTTTCTGCCGCTGATTCCGCACACCAAGCACCTGCACCTGGTGCTGAGCCCGTTCACGATCTTTTTTTCGCGCGGCAGCTTTGCGCACATTCCACCGCTAAGGGGCGACGAGGACTTTGGCCTGGTCTCGGGCAAGGATCTGACGCAGATCGTCAGCCTGCAGGCCTACTCGTGCGTGGAGTGCGGGCGCTGCATGGAACACTGCCCGGCAAGCAACACCGGCAAAGAGCTCAACCCGAAGGAGATCGTGCTCGGCCTGCGCGGCTACCTGAACGAGTCAGGGCCGGCATCGGAGGAGCCGCTGCTGGGCAAGTACACGTCACAGCGGGCGGCGTTCCAATGCACCACATGCGGCGCCTGCGAGTACCAGTGCCCGGTCGGC
>JAKCDN010000336.1 GCA_021841795.1 Acidobacteriota bacterium
GGAATCGGGCGACCGGAGCTGGCGCAAGGCGCTGGATACGCGCCGCTACTTCTACCTGTACAAGTGGACATGGTACGAGTGGCTGGGGGCGCTGGCGCCGCTGGCATTTTTCGGCGTGCTGTGGCGTCTGGCGCTGCGGCGCGGCGAGACCGTGCTGGCGCGCTTTTCCGCGGCGGTCTTCCTGTATGCCTGCTTTCAGCAGGCGCTGGCGATGGTCCTGCTGCTGCCGGCGGCGCCGGCGCGGCTGATGCCGCTGCAGCCGATGCGCTATCTGCACGTGGAATATTTTCTCTTCATGATGACGGCGGGCGCGCTGCTGGGCAGGCATCTGCTTCGGGGCAAGGCGTGGCGCTGGGCGGTCTTTCTGGTGCTGGTGAACAGCAGCATGTTCGCGTATCAGCGGACGGAGTTTGGCGGGGTGCAGCATCTGGAGCTGCCGGGGCGCGCGCCGTCGAATCAGTGGCTGCAGGCCTTTGCCTGGATCCGGGCGAACACGCCGGAGAATGCGTACTTTGCCCTCGATCCCTACTATCTGGAAGCGCCGGGCGAGGACTACCACTGTTTTCGCGCCCTGGCGGAGCGCAGCGAACTGGCCGATGGGGTGAAGGACACAACGGTTGTGACCCAGGTGCCCGAGCTGGGGCCGATCTGGGACAAGCAGGTGACGGCGCAGGAAGGCTGGCAGCGGTTCAGGCTGGCGGATTTTGAGCGGCTGAAGTCGGAGTTCGGCGTGGATTGGGTGGTGACCGGGTATCCGCAGCCGGCGGGATTGGAGTGCGCGTGGCACAACGATACGCTTGCGGTGTGCAAGATTCCGTGACGGGAAGGGCGAGCGCGGAAACGGCCGGCCACGCGCGGACAGCGAGGCGGCAGCGAGCGGTTGATTGCGGCTGCGGAAGACAGAAAGCGGGCGGGGCTTTGCAGGAAGCAGCTCGATCCGCGAGAATGAAAAAGCCAACCTTTCACGGGCGCGGACGCTATTGATGCTCAACCTTTCCCAGCGACTCATTCTCGGTTGTTTCATACTCTGCTGCCTGACGGCGGGTCTGGCGATTGCGGCCCACGGCGCGCTGGCCGCGTCCGGGCAGATGCAGCTGGCCTACGGAATTGTGGCAGCCGCGGTGCTAGTGGCGGCGGCCACGGTTTTTTTCGTGCTGCGTCCGATGCAGGAGCTGGCGCGCGACGCGCAGCGCATCGCCCAGGGCAATCTTGAGCACCGGGTGGGCTGGAACAGCAAGGACAGCTTTGGCGTGATTGCCGGAGAGCTGAACCGGATCGCGGTTCGCCTGCGGGAGCTGCGCGACACCGAGGCCGGCCGGCGGCAGATGGAGTTTCAACTGTCGGACGCCGTGCTGCAATCGATCTTCGAGCCGATTATCGTCACCGACGGCAAAGGACACGTGCTGAAGTTGAACCAGGCGGCGGCGGAACTGCTGGGCGAGGCGGCGGGCGATCGCATGGCCCTGACCAACACCCCCGGGGGCGACAAGATCCTGAACGCCATCCGCGACGCGGTTTCGATGCAGAAGGCGGTAGCCGCCGAAGACGAGGCGGCGATGCTGCCGATGCGCATTGGGCAGCAGGAGCGCAGCTACCGGCTGCGCACGACGCCGATGCGCGACGCGGAGGGGCGTCTGCTGGGCGCGGTGACGACGCTCGAAGATGTGACCAGCCTGCAGGATATCGACCGCTTCAAGACGCAGTTTATTGCGGTGGCGAGCCGCAAGCTGCGCAATCCGCTGCTGCAACTGCGGCGCGGGCTCTACGCGCTGGCGCAGGGCTTCAGCGGCGAGATGACGGGGCTGCAGACGGAGCTGGTGACGTCGGCCAGCAAAGACGCCGAGAATCTGGACGACCTGATGGGCGACCTGGTGGAGGTGGCCGAGCTCGACACCGGCAAACGCGAGCTGCACCTGGAGGGCATCCGGCCGCTGCAGGCGCTGAAGGAGGCGCGCGACCGCCATTGCGATGATGCCGCCACGAAGCATCTGCGGCTGGAGGTGAGCGCCTATGCGGATCTGGCCATGGTGCGCGCCGACCGCCGGGCGCTGCGCTCGATTCTCGACAACCTGCTGTCGAATGCGATCCGCTTTACGCCGGGGGACGGAGAGATTCTTCTGGCCGCCGAAGAGATGAAGCGATTTGTGCAGTTCAGCGTGCGCGACACGGGCCGGGGCATCGAGGCGGAGCGGCTGAGCTCGATCTTCGACCGCTTCAACCCCTTCTCAGAGAGCGGAACGGGGTTGGGGCTGGCGCTGGTGCGGCGGCTGGTCGAGTCGCTGGGCGGACAGATTGCGGTGGAAAGCCGCCTGGGCCACGGATCTACATTCCGATTCACCCTCCCGGTGGCAGTGGCCGAGGAAGTTCGTCATCCCGTTGAGGTTGGCTAAAGCATGGCCGAGATCAAGCTGGAGCAGTCCCAGGAGCCCGCAAAGCTGCGCATCTACATTGGCGCGGCGCCCGGCGTAGGCAAGACCTACGACATGCTGAACGATGCCTACAACATGAAACACCAGCAGGGCGTCGATGTGGTCATCGGGCTGGTGGAGACGCACGGCCGGAAGGAGACAGAAGCGCGCATCCGCGATCTCGACGTGATTCCGCAGCGGGTGATTCCCTACCGCGGCGTGAACCTGAAAGAGATGGACGTGGATGCGATCATCGCACGCCATCCGCACACGGTTCTGGTGGATGAACTGGCGCACAGCAACGTGCCGGGAAGCCGTAACCGCAAGCGCTACGAGGATGTGCTGGAGCTGCTGGAGGCCGGCATCAACGTGATGACGGCGGTGAACATCCAGCATCTGGAGACGCTGAACGACGCGGTGAACCGCTCGGCCAACACCACGATCCGCGAGACGGTTCCGGACAGCTTTTTCAAGCGCGCGGACGAAGTGGTGAATGTGGACGTGACCGTGGACCAGCTCCGCGACCGCTTGCGGCAGGGCAAGATCTACGCACCGGAAAAGGTGGAGCAGTCGCTGTCGAACTTCTTCCGCAAGGGCAACCTGAACATGCTGCGCGAGCTGTCGCTGCGCACGACGGCGGAACAGGTGAGCAACCGGGCGGCGGAGTACCGGCGAGTTCAGGGGCTGGAGCAGGCGCCGATTCCAGAGAAGGTGATGGTGTGCCTGAGCACGCGGCCGGGAACGGAGCGGCTGCTGCGCGTGGGCGCACGGATCGCAGGACGCCTGGCCACCAACTGGTATGCGGTGTACGTGACGCGGCCGGACGACAAGGGCCACGGCAACCCGGAGGCGTTTCACCGCCTTGAGGAGTACCAGCGAATGGCGCGCGATCTGGGCGCACAGGTGATTTCACTCACCGACCGGAATGTCTCCGATGCGCTGATCCGCTTTGCGCAACAGGAGAATATCAGCCACGTGGTCTTTGGGCAGTCGGCGCGCTCGCGCTGGGATATTCTACTGCGCGGCTCGGTGCTGAACCGGTTTCTCTCAGAGGTGCGCGACGTGACGGTGCAGGTGGTGCCGATGCAGAAGCCGGTGCGGAAGGCGTAAAGAGAGGAATCAGGCGGGCAAAACAGGAGCCGC
>JAKCDN010000014.1 GCA_021841795.1 Acidobacteriota bacterium
CGCGCGTCGTCCGCGCCGCGTCTAATATGGCCTCGCGATCAAGCGGCTTTACGCTGCTCATGTTCAGCACGCGCGCCTCGATGCCCCGCGCCTCCAGAGCATGCGCTGCCTTCAGTGCACGGCTCACCAGCAGGCCGTTGGCGATGAGCGTCACATCCTTCCCCTCGCGCAGCCGCACCGCCTTGCCGAGTTTGAACTCGTAATCCTCGCCATGCACGCGCGGCACGGGCACGCGCGCGATGCGCAGGAACATCGGCCCCTCATGCGTCAGCGAGAAACGCATCGCCGCCGCGGTCTCCACCGGATCAGCCGGAACCACAACCGCAAGGTTCGGTAGCACCCGCATCCACGCCAGATCCTCAATCGAGTGGTGCGTCGGCCCCAGCTGGCCATAAGCCATTCCCGGCGACATGGCGCAAAGCTTCACGTTCAGCTTCGAATAGCAAAGGTCGACCTTCACCTGTTCCGTCGCCCGGCCAGTCAGAAAGCACGCCGCGCCGCAGACATAAGGCGCCATGCCGCCGTTGGCCAGCCCTGCGCCCACGCCCACCATGTTCTGCTCGGCGATGCCCACGTTCACAAAACGTTCCGGAAATCTCGTCTTGAAGTTCTTCAGCTTGGCCGAGGAAATCGAGTCGTTCGCCACTGCGCACACTCGCGGATCGGATGCCGCCATCTCCTCCAGTACGCTCACATAGGCATCTCGACAGTCGAAGAGTTGCGGACCGCTTGCCGAGCCGGATGCTTCGCTCACCATGCCACCTCCACTCCAAGCTCTCTGGCCGCCGTGACAAGCTGCTCTTTGCTCGGAACCCCGTGGTGCCATGCGGGCTGGTTCTCCGCGAACGAAACCCCTTTGCCCTTCACCGTATGCGCAAGAATGCATGATGGCTTGCCCGCCTCGACCGGCAGTTGCGAAAGCCGATCGTAAAGCGCCTCGGTGGAGTGGCCGTCCACCTCATCGACCGCAAAGCCAAAGGCTCTGAAGCGCTCGGCCAGCGGCTCCATTCGGATCGTATTCTCGGTGAAATCCCCTTGTTGAATGCGATTGCGGTCCACGATGACCGTCAGGTTATCCAGACCGTAGTGCTGCGCCGTCATCGCCGCCTCCCAGTTCGATCCCTCCTGCAGTTCGCCGTCGCCGGTCAGGACAAAAACGCGCCACTGCTCTTTTCTCATGCGCGCCGCGAGCGCCGCGCCCACCGCGATGGGCAGTCCATGGCCCAGCGGCCCCGTATTCGCCTCCACTCCAGGCAGCTTGTTGCGGTCGGGATGGCCGTTGAGCATCGAGAGCGGATCCATATAGGTCTTGAGCTGCTCGACCGGAAAAAATCCCCGCGCGGCCAGCGTCGAATAGTAGGCCGCTGCCCCGTGGCCCTTCGAGAGGATAAAGCGGTCGCGCTGCGGCCACCGTGGCCCGCTCGGATCAACCTGCAGAATCCCGCCCAGAAACAGAACCGCCAGCACATCGGCTGACGACAGATCGCCACCCGTATGCCCCAGTTGTGCGTGATGATTCATCGTCATGGCGCTCAGGCGGATCCAGTTGGCTCTCTGCTTCAGCCATGCGGCCCGCTCCAGCCCCTCTCGCGGTGCTTCCATCGGGAATCTCCCTCCAGGCAAGTCCATGCGCATCCTATTTGCCGCGGCCTGAACGGTCAACTGCAATCCGGCCCGCTCAGCCCGTCGTGCTCAAACAATCATCTCCTGCCGCCGGCCCACCGCAAAATCGGACTTGCCAATTCCGGAGATCGGAATATACTGTACCGCCTGAAGCTTGCAACCTTTGGAGATCAACGTGGCACGACGTCAACAGGATAAGTTCTTGGAAGAACTGGAGCCGGATAGCGCTGAAACCAACGGCCGCAACAGCGACCGCAACGAATCGCAGACCGTTCTGCGCGCCTGCGAGGTGCTGAAAGCATTTCGGCATCTCGGCGAGGAATTGCCCCTCACCGCCGTCATGGAGCGCACAGCGCTGCCCAAGACGACCACCTTTCGGCTGCTGCGCACTCTTATCCATGGCGGCCTGGTCGAGCGCGTCAGCGCCGGCGTCTATCGCAACAGCTTCGGTCCTGTTACGGCGCGCCCTTTCCGCATCGGTTTTGCCACCCAGGGCGACACCGAATTCGCTCGCGAGGTGACACGCAGCATGGTCACTGCGGCCGCGCGTGAACATGTGCAGCTCATCACCCTCAACAATCGCTACAGCGCGCGCGAAGCCCTCCGCAACGCCGACGTGCTGATTCGCGAACGCGTCGACCTGGTGCTCGAATTTCAGACCTATGAGCGCGTCGCGCCCGTCATCGCCTCCAAATTTCTTGCCGCCAATGTGCCCGTCATCGCGATTGAGGTTCCCCATCCCGGGGCAACGTACTTCGGCGCCGACAACTACAAGGCCGGTCTCATCGGCGGCCGCGCCCTCGGCCGCTGGGCGCGCGAAAACTGGGAGGGCAAGGTCGATCAGCTCGTTCTCGTCGAGCTTCCTATCGCCGGATCTCTCCTCGAATTGCGCCTCTCCGGCCTCGTTGACGGCCTGCGCGCAGAACTGCCCAAAATCGTCGAAACCCCATTGATTCGCCTCAACGGACGCGGCAACTTCGAGCAGGTTCTCGATGTGCTGCGCAAATATCTGCGCCGCCGCGGGCCGCGGCGCACGCTCGTCGGCACGGTCAACGACATCTGCGCCCTGGCCGCGCTGCGCGCTTTCGAGGAGGCCGGCGCATCCCAGCAATGCGCGGTCATGGGGCAGAACGCGCTCCGCGAAGCGCGCTCTGAACTCCGTCGTCCAGGCACCCGCCTCGTGGGCTCGGTCGCTTATTTCCCTGAACGTTATGGCGATGAGCTTGTTCCTCTCGCCATCAACATTCTCCAGCAAAAACCCGCGCCCGCCGCCATCTTCGTCAAGCACCAGCTCCTCACGCCGCGCAATGTCGATCTCGTCTATCCTCTCGACGAAGCTCCGGCCGGAACCCCGCGCAAAACCCAGACCGGACTGGATAATTCCGCCACGCGGAATCAGCGGGCCGTCGAAGTTTGACCTTCGCTCCCCATGCGCCGCAACGTAATGTGCAACAGAGTCGTACTTTCCCTATGAGCAACCGGATCACAAGACGAGACTTCCTGGCCGGCGCGGCCGCCGCCGCACTCGCACCCACGGCGCGCGCCACCGCCACGCCTGCGGCTGCTGACGTCTTTACTGAGTTTGATTATGACGCCGTACAGCTTACCGGCGGACCGCTCAAGCGCCAGTACGACCGCATGCACGCCGCTTACCTCGCGCTCGACAATGATCGTCTGCTCCGCGTCTATCGCGAACGCGCGGGCCTGCCGGCTCCCGGCGCGCCCATGGGCGGCTGGTACGGACATGACGGCTTCGTACCCGGGCACTCGCTCGGCCAGTACATCTCCGGCATCGCGCGCATCGGCCGCACCACCGGCGATCCTGCCTGCGCCGCCAAGGTTGACGCCCTGGTCGCTGGTTTTGCCGCAACGCTCGGCCCCAGCGACATGCCCTTTGCCGCGCCGAACGCTGAAACCCTCTGGCCCTGCTACATACTCGACAAACACCTCGCCGGACTGATGGATGCGTTCCACTTGAGCGGCGTCGCCTCCGCGCGCGATCTCGTGCCGCGCGTATTTCACGGAGCGCTGCCTTACATCCCGAAAAAAGGGCGCGACCGCGTCGGCAAGAAGAATCCGCCGTACGACGAGACCTATGTTCTGCCCGAGTCGCTCTTCCTCGCCTACGAGTTAACCGGCGACCGTGCGCTCTATGATCGCGCCATGGCCTATCTGCTGGATCGCGACTATTTCGACCCGCTTGCCGCGGGGCAGGATGTGCTGCCGGGCCGCCATGCTTACAGCCACGTCATTGCCCTCAGCTCCGCAGGCAAAGCAAGGCTGGTCCTCGGCGAAGTAAAGTATCTCCGCGCCATGCAGAATGCCTGGGATCTGCTCGCCACAACGCAGCAGTTCGCCACTGGCGGCTGGGGTCCGAATGAAACCTTCATCGAGCCGCACAAGGGCCAACTCTATGACAGCCTGCGCTCCACCAACGACCACTTTGAGACTCCGTGCGGCAGCTACGCGGCCATCAAACTGGCGCGCTATCTGCTATGCGCCACGGGCGATGCGCGCTACGGCGATGGCCTGGAGCGCGTCCTCTTCAACGGCATTCTCGCCGTCAAGGAACCGGACGCTGATGGCGATTATCCCTACTATTCGACCTATGGCGCCGAAGCGCACAAGGTCTTCTATCCCAAAAAATGGCCTTGCTGCTCCGGCACCCTGGTCGAGGGTGTCGCAGACTATGTCAAAAACATCTACTTCCGCGCGCAGGATGGCGTAGCCGTGAATCTGTACGCGCCCTCACGCGTGCAGTGGATCGAGCGCGGCATTCCCGTGCAGCTCTCGCAGCAAACGCACTTCCCGCTGGGCGAAGCTGTCGCCTTGCACGTGCAGTGCGCGGCGCCCGTCGACTTTGCGCTGCGCCTGCGGCTGCCGGAGTGGGCGCACGCCGCGCCCCAACTTCGCATCAACGGAAAGCCGGCTCGGGCCGATCGGCACGCCGGATTCGCCGTAGTGCGCCGGCGCTGGACAAGCGGCGATACGCTCGCCATCACGTTGCCCATGCGCTTCCACGCCGCGCCGATCGACGATCTGCATCCTGAGTCGGTCGCGCTCATGCGCGGCCCGCTGGTCTACGTGGAACAGAATCCTGCCGGCAACAGTCCCGCGCACGCAAATCCTGCGGCTCTCGAACCTCGGCCCCGGACTCCAGGCGAGTTCTCCGCTCGCACCGGCAATCAAACCCGGATCTACGTGCCGTTTTATTCCGTGCGCGGCGATGCCTACACAATGTATGCCCAACAAAGCTGATACCACCGATGACACTCGCAAACCATTGCACGGACCGCATCTTCGCGCGCTATTGGATTGAAACCGCGTTCCCCCTCGACGACGCCGCAGCCATCATGGCCGGCGAGCAGTCGACCGGAACCTTCGTTCGTGTTCCCGGCGAAACCGACGAACTGCGCGAACGCTATGCCGCGCGCGTGGAGCGCATCGTCGAACTGGACAAGGTTGAGGCTCCGTCGCTCCCTGGATCAGGCCTGCCCAGGAAGCATGCCGGCCCCGTTGTACGCCGCGCGGCCGAAGTCACGCTCTCCTGGCCCATGGCCAACCTGGGACCGTCGCTGCCCAATCTGCTGGCCACTGTCGCAGGCAATCTCTTCGAGCTGAAGCCGTTCTCGGGACTCAAACTGCTCGATATCGCGCTCCCGCCGGCCTTTCTGTCGGCCTATCAGGGACCGCAGTTTGGCACGGAAGGAACGCGGCGTCTTACCGGCGTCTACGGCCGTCCTCTCATCGGCACCATCATCAAGCCCAGCGTCGGCATGACCCCCGAGCAAACCGCGGCGCAGGTCAAAATCCTCGCCGAGGCCGGTGTCGACTTCATTAAGGATGACGAACTGCAGGCCGACGGACCGCATTGTCCCTTCGATCAACGTGTTCCCGCCGTGCTGCGCGTACTCAACGAATATGCCGACAAATACGGCAGGCGGCCCATGTACGCTGCCAACATCACCGGCGAAATCGACCAGATGCTGCGCCGCCACGATCTTGTCGTCGCCTCGGGCGGCATCTGCGTCATGGCCAGCGTGAACAGCATCGGCCTGCCCGCGATGACGGCCCTCCGCCGCCATGCGCAAGTCGCCATCCACGGCCATCGCAACGGTTGGGGCATGTTCAGCCGCTCGCACGCCACCGGCATGAGCTTCATTGCCTTCCAGAAGTTCTGGCGGCTTGCCGGCATCGACCACGTCCATGTCAACGGCCTGCGCAACAAGTTCTGCGAAGACGACGCGAGCGTCGTGGCCTCCGCGCGCGAGTGCCTTACGCCCATGTTCCCTGCCCCGCACAAAGGCTGTGAGATCATGCCGGTCTTTTCTTCGGGACAGTCGGCAAGCCAGGCTCCGGATACCTACCGGGCCCTCGGCTCAATGGATCTGATCTTTGCCTGCGGCGGAGGCATCCTTGCCCATCCTGCCGGCCCCGCTGCCGGCGTGCGCAGTCTGCGCCAGGCGTGGCAGGCCGCCGCCGCCGGCATCTCCCTGGCGGAATACGCGCAGTCTCACGAGGAGCTCCGCGCCGCGCTGGAGGCATTTGCCGCGTGAGCATGCATCTCACACCGCGCCTGCTTTACGCCTGGTATGGCGACGACTTCACCGGCTCCACCGATGTCCTGGAGACGCTGGCCGTTCACGGCGTCAAGGCGGTCCTCTTCACGCGTCCGCCGCATACGCGCGACCTGGCGTCTTTCTCCGACTGCCGCGCCGTTGGAGTCGCCGGTGAAAGCCGCAGCCGCGGCCCGCAGTGGATGAGCCGCAACCTCCCTGCGATCTTTCGCGCCATCCGGCGTCTTGGCGCGCCCATGAATCATTACAAGGTCTGCTCGACCTTCGACAGCTCGTCGCGCATCGGCAGCATCGGCCGCGCCATGGAGATTGGCCGCGAGATCTTTCGTTCCGGCCCGGTTCCGATCGTCGTCGGCGCCTCCCACCTCGGCCGCGCCGTGGTCTTCGGCAATCTCTTCGCCGCCGCTGACGGCGCCTGGCATCGCATCGATCGTCATCCCACCATGCGGCGGCATCCTGTTACTCCCATGGCAGAGGCTGACCTGCGTCTCCATCTTGCCCGGCAGACCGCGCTTTCCATCGGCCTCGTTGACCTGGCTGCATTTCAGTCCCGTACTGTGCGTGAACACTGGCTACAATACGTTCACGCCTGCACGGGCGCTGTCGTCTTCGACGGCTTTGCCGATCCTATGCTCGAAGAAACCGCGCGCGTTCTCTGCGAGCCCGCCCTGCAACGGCCGATCTTTGCCGTAGGCAGTTCCGGCCTCACACGGGGACTCTTGCATTACTGGCGCTCGGCCGGCATGGTCGGCGCCGCCTCGCCGCCGCCGCCCCCTCCGTCCGTCGATCGCATCCTCGTGTTGAGCGGAAGTTGCTCCCCCATAACCGCGCGGCAAATCCGCCGCGCCCGCCAGTTGGGCTTCGCCGCCTGGCGTATTCAGGGCCAGGGGCCGTGGACGCAAGTGGCCGAAAAAGCCGGCCGCGCGCTCGCCGCAGGGCGCAGCGTCGTCCTCTACACGGCGCTCGGGCCCCAGACTCCGGATGCCATGCACGGCAAAAACTTCGGCGTCGCTCTCGGCCGGCTCCTGCATCAGCTCGTTCTTGCAACCGGTGTCCGCCGCATCCTCATCGCCGGGGGCGATACCGCAACCCACGCCGTCCGGCAACTCGGCCTCGATGCGCTCACATTCGCCGCGCCGCTCGTCTCCGGCGTTCCCCTCTGTCGTGCCGGCGCGAGCTCGCAGCTTGACGGCCTCGAGCTCGCTCTCAAAGGCGGACAGATGGGCTCTGACGATTTCTTCGTCAACGTGCGCAGCGGCCGCGGCTTTTAGCCTTCCGCCCGGCCTTCATCCCGCGTCAACGCTCTCCGTGCAGTCGATCCGCGTAAAAAGTGCGGCGCTTGCCAGCACCATTCCTGCGATGAACCACAGCGGCATGTTGTAGCTCCCGGTCAGGTGCACCACATAGCCAAACAGCACCGTGCACAGAAAACCTCCCGCCTGACCCGCCGTATTCATCATCCCTGTCGCTGTCCCGCTTAGCCGGCCCCCAATCGCCAGGCACAGCGCCCACGCTGAAGGCAGCATCAGGTCCATCGCGCCAAATCCGGCGCTCGACAGCGCCACGACAGCCACCTTCCCGTGCACCAGGGCCATGGCCATCAGCAGCAGTGCCGTTGCCGTTAGGCACGTCGCCGGAATCCAGCGCAGCGCGCGGCGCGCCCCCCAGCGAACCGTCAGGCGGTCTCCCAGTTGTCCTCCCGCCAGGTTCGCCGCCAGGCCCACAACAAACGGCAGCGACGCAAACAGCATCCCATCCAGCGAAAAACCGGCAGTATGCATCATCCAGGTGGGAAACCAGGAAAAGTAAAACCAGCTTCCACACCCATAGCAGCCGTAGGCAAGAACGATCAGCCACAGCGATCGCGAACGGAACAGTCGTCTCCACGGCACGGCGGTTGCGTGCGCCCCATACCCTTCGCCGATCTCCGCCAGCTCCGTGCTGGTCATCCCGGGATCGTCCTGCGGCCGGTTGCGAAACCGCAACCACCACACACCGGCCCAGGAAAACCCCGCCAGCGCCAGAAAACGGAAGACCATGCGCCACCCGAAGTAGTGCACCATGGGAACGATCACAACTGGCGCCAGCGCTCCGCCCAGCCGGCTTGCCGCCCACACCAGCCCCTGGCAGCGCGCGCGCTCCCGCATCGGAAACCAGCGCGCGATGACGCCGGCGATGTTCGGGTAGGCCCCGGCAGCCCCCAGTCCAAAAAAGAATCGCGACGCGCACAACTGCCAGAAGCTGCGCGCCCATCCCGTAAGCGCATTGAAACTGGACCACCACACCACGATGCGCGTCATTTCACCGCGCTGTCCGCGCCGGTCGCCCATCGCCCCCGAAGGCACTTCGAAGACTCCGTTTGCCAGCACGTACGCGCTCAGGATCCAGCCCCATTGCTGCGGCTGAATCTTCAGATCGGCTTGGATTGCGGGCCCTGCAACCGCGATCGCAAGGCGGTCCAGAAACGTGAGGACTGAAAGCAGGCCGAGGAGCGCAAGCACCCTGTAGCGCAACTTCAAGCGCCGACCCTCGCCGGCGTCGGCAGCTTGAGCGCATTGCGCGCGCTCAACACGGCGAGTTCGGGGCTGGAGATCACGGGCGCATGCACCACGTCGGCCGCAAGCGTAGTCAGAACCCGCGCCATCGACGCTTGTGCCAGCACAATCAGGTCCACTCCCTTCAGATCCTCCACCAGCGCCTTCGTCAACAGCCGGTCGTGCGTCGCCGTGTCCCCGGCGAGCACTGCGGGAAACGCATCCTTACACAGGCACTCTACCAGTTCTACCTTACGTCCCGCCTTGGCAGCCTTCTCATGTAACAGCGCCGTGGTTGGGTCCAGCGTTGTCTGCAGCGTGGCCAGCACGCCGATGGTGCTGGCCTGCCGCACCGCCTTCTCGGCCATGGCTTCGTCGATGCGCAGCACCGGAACTTCAAAAAGCTGCTGCGCCAGCGTTACCCCGGGCCCGATTGAAGAGCACGTCACCAGCACCGCATTCGCGCCTGCCGCCTCCGCCGAGGCAATTTGCTCGATCAGCCGCCTGATCGTCACCTTGCGCAGGCTGCCGGCCTTCACCGTGTCCTGGATCAGGCTTTCATCCACCATGTGGAACACTTTGGCCTCGGGAATGTGATGGTGACACAGCTTGGTAAAACCAGGCGCAAGCGTAGGACTCGTATGAATCAGTGCAAGGGTCGGTGCGGTTTGAGTAGACAACTTTTAGCCTTTCCATGCGTCGGGCTCAGCGCTCCATCGAGTCCCCACGGGCATCATAGCGATACCGCGGCCCGTGCTCCGAGCCGGAGCTTGATTTGCTCCTCAAGTTAGCGCAACTACATCGCCCGCTGCGAAGCGTAACAGCCTCGCCGGTTTCTGATTCCGGTAAGCGGAATGCAATCGGCCGCTCATCCTGCTCCTCGCCAATGCCTTTGTGATACAAAAACCTCGCATGAGAAAACCGCCAGCAACCGGTCCAGCCGCCTCCAAAGACAGCCGCAGGTTCATCTCCCTGGCCGTCCTCTTCGCCATGCTCTTCTGCGCGCTCGGCCAATCCTCCGCGCAGGCTGCGCCTACGGCTCCGCCGCCGTGGCTCGGCGCTGCCTGGTACCCCGAACAATGGCCCGAATCGCGCTGGGATGCCGACCTGCAGCTCATGCAGAACGCCCACCTCGACGTCGTGCGCGTGGGTGAGTTTGCCTGGAGCGCATTGGAGCCCGCCCAGGGCCGGTACAACCTGGATTGGCTCGCCCGCGCAGTCCGGCTCGCGGAAAAGCACCACATCGCGGTCGTCATCGGCACCCCCACTGACGCCCCGCCCGCCTGGCTTACCAGACTCCATCCCGGCACCTTGCGCGTCGACGCTGCGGGCCGCACTGCGGAACACGGCAGCCGTCGCCAGTTCAACTATGCAAGCCCCGAATATCGCGGATTCTGCGCCCAAATCGCCGCGCAGCTCGCCCGGCGCTTTGGGCACGACCCCAACGTCATCGGCTGGCAGATCGGCAATGAGTACACGGACGAGTCCTTCGACCCGGCAACGCGCCGCCGGTTTCAGCTTTGGCTTCAACGCAAATACAAAACCCTCGACACCTTGAATCGCGCCTGGGTCACTGCTTATTGGAGCCAGACCTACGATCGCTGGAATGAAATTCCCCTTCCCGCATCCGCCGGCAATCCCGGGCTGCTCCTCGATCACCGCCGTTTCGTCAGCGATACCTGGCGCGATTTCCAGCAGGTGCAGATCGACGCCATCCGCAGATTCGCCGACCCGCGCCAGTTCATTACCACCAACATCGGCGGCCTGGGCTGGAGTGACAACTGGGATCACTATGAGATCACCCGCCCGCTCGATCTCGCGGCCTGGGACGACTACGTGGGTGAAGGTCATCTGCATGTGGACCGCAACGCCGCCATGCACGACTTCGTGCGCGGGTGGAAGCGTCGGAACTTCTGGGTCATGGAAACCCAGCCCGGCTCGGTCAACTGGGCTCCCGTCAACACCACGCTCGATCGTGGCGAAACCCGCGCCATGGCCTGGCAGGCCATCGGTCATGGCGCCGATGCTGTTCTTTACTGGCAATGGCGCGACGCGCTGAACGGCCAGGAGCAGTATCACGGTGCCATTGTCGGGCCCGATGGCTCGCCGCTGCCCATCTACTCTGAGATCGGCCGCATCGGCGGCGAGTTTCAGCGCGCCGCTCCTGCGCTGCACGGCACGCAACCCGCCGCCCAGGTTGCGCTGCTCGTCACCTACGACAGCCGCTGGGCCATCGACTTTCAGCCGCACAGCAAGTACTACGACCAGCTCGAGCTTCTCCTCGACTACTATCGCCCGCTGCGGGATGAGCAATTGACCGTAGACATCGTCAGCGCCGACGCCCCGCTCGACGGCTACAAACTGATCCTGGCGCCAAGCCTGAATGTCATCTCCCAGAGCCTCGCCGCGCATCTGCTCGCCTATGTGCAGCAGGGAGGCCAACTGCTTCTTGGCCCCCGCTCCGGCATGAAAGACGAGCACAATGCCCTCAATGTTCAACGCCAGCCCGGCCCTCTGGCCGCGCCCCTCGGCGGTCGCGTCGAGCAGTATTACGCGCTCGATCATCCCCTGCCTGTCGCAGGCTCGCTCGGCGCCGGCAGCGCATCGCTCTGGGCCGAGCAGCTCTCCGCGGCCGCGCCCGATGTGCAGGTTCTCCTGCGCTATGGCCAGTCGAACGGCTGGCTCGATAACCAGCCGGCCATGATGACTCGCCGCGTTGGCAAAGGCAGCATCACCTATCTCGGCGCGGTGCTCGATCCGGAACTGATGCGCCAGGTAACCGCATGGGCCATCGCGCGCGCGCAGGTTCATGCGGAGTTTCCCGGCGTGCCTGCCGGTGTCGAAGTCTGCCGCCGCGCCGGTGCGGACCACATGGCCTTTATCCTCATCAACCACGGTGCCGTGGCGGCGCACGTCGCTCTGCCTGGCCCAATGAGCGACGTCCTGCACGGCGATCGTATCGTGACCGCCGTCGATTTATCCCCACAAGGCGTCGACGTGCTGGCGACCGGCAAACCCTGAACGCAAAAAAATCCTCCGCCTCGACATGGAGACGTATCGATGAATACACCGTTGACCCGCCGCCGATTCCTCAATTCGCTCGGCGCCTCGCTTGCCGGGCTGCCGCTGCTGTCAGGTCCAGGCCTCTGCGCCGAAGCCTTCACCAGCGCCCAGGTCGCTCCCTTTCGCACCCCGTACAAATACGGCAAGCTCGTGCTCTCCGCATCGAACGATCCCGGCGCCTTCGACGCGAAATCTGTCGACGACCCCTTCGTCTTCCTCCACAACGGGGCATTTCATATGCTCTACATCGGATTCGACGGCATCGGCTATCAGACCGGGCTCGCAAAATCCTCTGACCTCGTCCACTGGGAGCGCCTGGCCTGCGTAGCCCGCCGCGATCCCAGCTCAAAGTACACCCGCTATAACATCGCGCTCAGTTGCCTGCTCCGCGAACACGGTCTCACTTCGAAGGGACGCCTCAAGAAAGTCCATGGCCGTTTTCTCGGCGCATGGAACGCCTATCCCGGCGCGGGTTACGAGGCTGGCGCCGCCGTCATTGGACTCGCCTGGAGCGACGATCTGCTGCACTGGGAGCTCACTGAGCCCATTCTCTTCCCTGCCGACGGCGCGCCCTGGGAGCATGGCGGCCTTTACCGGCCCAACCTCATTGAGGTGAACGGCATCTTCTACCTCTACTACAACGCCAAAACCGATCCTCTCCCCCGGAGCAAGGGCGGGGGATGGCGCGAGCAGAGCGGCGTCGCCACCTCGCGCGACCTGAAGCACTGGACGCGTTTCGCGGGCAACCCCATCCTGCCCAATGGCGGACCCGATTCCTGGGATGCGCGTTTCGCCAGCAATCCGTTTGTTGTAAATCACAAACATCTTTTTGGAATGTATTACTTCGGCCTCGACCGTCACGGCATCGCGCGCGAGCTCCTCGCCCTCGGCCGCGATCCCTGCCACTTCGAAAAGGTGCATGAAGTCATGCTTGACCGCGGCTCGCCCGGTTCCGTCGACGAAGACTATGCCCACAAACCGTGCGTGATCTTCCACCACGGCGCGCTCTACCACTTCTATTGCGCCGTCTCCGGAAAATGGCCCCATGACAGCCGCGGCATCTCCGTCGCGCGTTCCACGCCCTGGTAATTCCGCATCCGCATCGCAGGAGGCGCCGGGCTGCTCTGGGCGGGCGCTTCCATGTCGCGCCCGTGCCGGCCCGCGCAACACAGAACTACCGCGCAGGATTCTCCGCGTGCACCGCGAATCTTCCCGAGCCAACCGTCAGCACAAGCCGTGCGCCCTCGATCTGCGCATTGAGCACTCCCGCAGCTCGATTCGCCGCAACTCCATCGACCGTCGCCATTCCTGCCGACGAAGTATCAATCTCGATCGTCGCCGTCGCATTTGCCGGCACCGCAAACGTGTAATCCGTTGCTGCCGCGCCGCGATGCCACTCGCTGGTGATCGGCCCCAGCGCGGACAGGTAGGTAGCCCGCGCCCGGTTCACCCCGCCCACGACTGCCGGATGCAGAGTCAATCGCCGCGCCCCGACTTTCGCCATATCCACATTGATTCCACCCAACCCGCGATAAAACCACTCCTCCGCGCTGCCCAGCATGAAGTGATCCTGCGAGTGCCCGCCGTCCCACGCCTCCGTCAACGCGGTCGCGCCCTGCGCAAGAATGTAGCCGTAGCTCGGCGCGTCCGTGCGCTCCAGCATATCCAGCAGCACATCGGAGCGCCCGCCGTTGAGCAGGGCTTCCACCTCGTAGTGGTACCCCACCTCCCCGCATGTGGTGTGATTCTGATGCGCGCGGATGTCTTTCACCAGCGCTTCGAGCACTGCCGCCCGTTCGCCCTCGGGAACGATCCCCAGCGCCAGCGCAATGGCCTGCGCCGTCTGGCTGCCTTGATCGTAGCGCCGCTGCCCGGCATCGTAGAACCTCCGGTTGAACGCATCGCGCACGCGCGCCGCCTGTTCCGCATATGCCGCGCGATCTTCGCTCTTGCCCAGCACTGCCGCGGACTCTTCCAGCGCCTTCAGATCCTGGTAGTAAATTGCCGTCCCCGTCACACCGGCCGTCGTCAACTGCGAGATCCCCGGTGCCCCCGGACCGATATCGAACCAGTCTCCAAGTCCGTAATCGACAATCCCGTCGTGTGTCCGCGTGCCAAGATACCGCGCGTAAGCGCGCATCACGTCGTACTGCGCGGCCAGAAACCCGCGGTCGCCGGTGCGCTCGTACACCTGCCACGGCGCCAGCACCGCCGCGCTGCCCCACTCCGGCGAGTCGTTGAAGATGGCGTACTGGGGCTCGAATACCACGTACTGCGGCGCAATCGTCGGCACCATCCCCGCATCCGGTCCGCTCCTGCGCTGCACATCGGCGATGTTGCGCGCTGTGGCCGCATAGAGCCCGGAAAAATCAAAGTCGTACAGCAGCGACGGCGCCATCAGGTGCGTCTGCTCCAGCCATCCCAGCTTCTCGCGATGAGGGCAATCGGTAAACAGGCTCATGGCGTTGTTTTCCATCGCCCGCAGTATCAGCCTGTGAATGCGGTTCAGCATCGCGTCCGACGAGTCAAACTCACCCACCGGCTCTGAAGTCGAATGCACCGCCTCGCCGCGCAGGCTCGCCAGGCGCACCGCGCTCTCCGCCGCGCCCTCCACCTGCACATAGCGGAATCCATAGTAGCTGAACCGCGGATGCCAGCTTTCAATGCGCCCCCGCGTGCCGCGCAGCGTGTATGAAAACCACTGCGGGCTTCCCGAGCTTCGCTGCCAAACCAGACCATTCTTGTCGAGCAGCTCGCCGGGAATCAGCTTCACCGTCGCCCCCGCTTTGCCGGAGACGGCAATCTCCGGCCAGCCCGCAAAGTTCTGCCCCAGGTCGTAAACCGTCACGCCAGGCCGCGGATGCGTCACCGCCACCGGCGTATAAACATGCATCACCCGGATCGGCGGCGCTATCTCCGGCATCAGCTCCCCGCCCGGGCCATCCACCTCGGCAGCCTCGTGCCATGCCCTGTCGTCAAAGCCCGCCCGGTCCCATCCTTGCGGCGCCAGGCGCGCATCGTAATCCTCCCCTCCGTACGTCGACGAGAACACAATCGGGCCCGGAGCCGTCTTCCAGGATCCGTCGCTCAGAATCTCCGCCGAACTGCCGTCGCTCATCTCGATGTGGAGCTGCACCGTACACTTCAACTCCCCGAAGCTGCCCACAAACTTGGTAAAACGATGGGGCGTCTTCAGCACGCGATACATCCCGTTGCCCAGCATCACGCCCAGCGCGTTTGGCCCCGCATGCAGCAGCGATGTCACGTCGTACGCGTCGTAATATACCGTCTTGCGATAGTCGCTCCACCCCGGGGTCAGCTCATCGTCCCCCACTTTACGGCCGTTCAGCCGCAGCTCATCCTGTCCAAGGCCTGAGGCGTACAGCAGCGCCCGCGTCACGCCGTGCGACAACGTGAAGGTCTTGCGAAACAGCGGCAGCGGCTCGTGATCCACCGCGTCCACCGGATGCGCCGCTATCCAGCCGGCCCGCCACACGGGAGCTTCAGTCCAGCGCCCCGCATCGCTCCAGCCGCTCCCATGGTGCTGTTCGTCCCACACCTCCACCTGCCACCGGTATGTGCCACCCGCCTGCAGTGCCGGCCCCATATAGGCAACACCGGAGGTTGCCGCGCTCGACACCACCCCGCTGTCCCATAGGATCTTCCGCAATGGCCTTGAGCTCCCTGCGTCCGCCATCACTTGAATGCGGTACGCAGACTGGCTCACGCCATGAATGGCTGGCGAAGCCGCCATCAGGCGCCATGAGAACTCCGGATGCGCGTCTGCGACCGCCGCCGGCTGTCTCCAGTTGTTGCAGCGCAAATCGAACGGCTGCTTCAAGTGGGATTCGCTCGCCGCGGTTCCGGCGGCCATCGCATGGCCCGCCACCCCAAGAAGCAGGACGGCGCACAGTAAACTGCGCTTGCGCAATCGGGAAAATCCCGGAAATTTCATGATCGAATGCATCAGCCCCGTGATACAGCACCCGGGCTTCACAACGCAATCCTCAAATGTCACGGCATCTGCTAGCTTGTATGGCATGAATCGCAACCGCTGCGCACACCGCGCGCTACTCGTCCTTGCAGCAGCCGTCATCGCCCTTGCCGCGGGCCCCGCCGTTGCGCAGCAAAAGTCCGCAAATGAACAGCGGCAGCTTGCTCGCGTCGATGCTGCTGCACAGACCGGCCCCTTTCGTCCCGCCTGGGATTCGCTCGCCGGATATCGCGCCCCCGATTGGTTTCGCGACGCCAAGTTCGGCATCTTCATCCACTGGGGCGTGTATTCCGTTCCGGCATTCGGAAACGAATGGTATTCGCGCAACATGTATGTCGAGGGCAGCGCAGCTTTCAAGCACCACCTCGCAACCTACGGCCCCCAGTCCAAATTCGGCTACAAGGATTTCATCCCCTTGTTCCGTGCCGAGCGCTTCGACCCCAATGCCTGGCTTGATCTTTTCGTTGCCGCAGGCGCCCGTTACGTTGTCCCCGTAGCCGAGCACTGTGACGGCTTCCCCATGTACGACTCCAGACTCACCGATTGGGACGCCGCCAGGATGGGGCCCCGGCGTGACATCGTCGGCGAACTTGAAGCCGCAACCCGCCGCCACGGCCTCCGCTTCGGCGTCTCCTCGCATCGCGCCGAACACTGGTGGTGGTACGACGGCGGAATGAAGTTCGACTCCGACGTCCGTGATCCCCGCTACGCCGGCCTCTACGGACCCGCAGAGCCCATGGCCCTGCCCGGCGAAAACACCTCGAAGGAGCCGGACCCCGACCACCTCGAGCGCTGGCTGCCGCCCAACAAGGCATTCCTCGACGACTGGCTCGCCCGCAGCTCCGAGCTCGTCACCATGTACCACCCCGATTTCCTCTACTTCGACTGGTGGATCGGGCAGCCCGCCTTTCAGCCCTATCTCCAACGCTTCGCCGCCTACTATTACGATCAGGCCGCAAGCCGCCATCAGGGCGTCGTGCTCACCTACAAGGGCTACGATTTCCCTGAGAACGCAGCCACCCTCGACATTGAGCGCGGAAAACTCGACACGCTCCGCCTGCTCCCTTGGCAGACGGATACATCGGTCAGCATTCATTCCTGGGGCTACGCCGACAACGACCAGTACCGCAGCGCAAAATCTCTCATCGACGAACTGGTCGACGTCGTCAGCAAAAACGGTAACCTGCTGCTCAATGTTGGCCCCCGCTCCGACGGCACCATTCCCGATCAGGCTCGCGCCATCCTGCTCCAGATGGGCGCATGGCTCAAAACCAACGGCGAGGCGATCTACGGCTCGCGGCCGTGGCTCGTCTACGGCGAAGGTCCAACCAAGGTCACCAGCTCTTCCAAGCACTCCGACGAACAGCAGTTCACTGCCGAAGATATTCGCTTCACCACCCGCAGCGGCGCCCTCTACGCCATCGCCCTGGGCTGGCCGTCAAGCGGCGATCTGCTCATTCGCTCGCTCGCCGCCGGGCTCCCTTACCTCGGCGACCCGGTTTGCGGGGTAAAGCTGCTGGGCTCCAGCCAGCCGCTCTCCTGGCATCAGGAGGCCGACGGCCTGCACATCGCGCTTCCCGCTCAACCTCCAGATGAGCCCGCCTGGACGTTCCGAATAGTGGAATGGCAAGGCCGCACCGGCCATTGCGGCAACTGATACAACCGCTGCGCTTGTGGCTCTGCTTGTCTCTTTGCTTGTACCCTGGACCGATGCTCGTTCCAGGCCTCACCCCTAACCCCTCACCCGCAGGACGGGTGCCACAGAACATCTTTTCCGTTCCTTT
>JAKCDN010000337.1 GCA_021841795.1 Acidobacteriota bacterium
AGATTTCGGGCTCGGCAGTCTGTTCGGCATCTCTTGCGGGGGCCCGGTCGTGGGCACCAATGGTAATCCCTACTACGCCCGCATCGTGGATCCTCAGTCCGCGCATCCGCATCCGATCCTTGCCGGATTCAACCAGACCAACTGGCTCGCCGGCACGCAAAATCGACTGCCGCTCAAGCCCGTTGCTGATCCTGTACTGACCGTTGTGCCCGGCTTTGTGCGCTATCCTCCGGAGTTGGCGTATCCGCCCGTCTCCGAAACCACAGAGCCGGCCGTGGTCCTGCGCGAAGATGGCGAGAGCCGCCTCGCCTGGTTCCCCGGCGATGTGGAGCGCACCTACTGGCTCACAGGTCAGAGCGATCTGCTGCGCCTGATCGAAAATACAATCCGCTGGGTGTCACACGACGAACGTGTCGTCAGCGTTGCGGGACCGGGCCTGATGGAGATGTTCTGCTGGGAGACTGCGCCGGGCTACGCCCTGCATCTGCTCAATTACTCCAATGCGGATGCCTTTCATGGCTGGATGCAAACCGTGGAGCCGCTTCAAGCCCAGACTGTGCGGATGAAACTGCCGCAAGCTGCGCGCGTTCGCTCCGTCGAATTGCTTCAGGCCGAGCGGGCCATACCCTTTCATCTCGAAGCGGGCGTTCTCCAGTTTGCAGTGCCGTCTGTGACGGACTATGAAGTCGCTGCGGTCACGCTGGCCTGACCTGTGCGTGCAGCCTCTCGAGCGCGTCGCACGCGGCTTTCACGCCGTCTTCGCGCGCTACCTCTTCGGCCGCTAGGCGCGCCTGTTGCGCGTACCCGGGATCGGCAAGCATCTTGCGCACGCGCCGCGCCGTGCGCCATGGCTTGTACTGCGACCGCTGGATCACGCGCGCCGTGCCCAGGCGCTTCATGCGGCGCGCATTATCGGGCTGGTCGTGGGAGTAGGGCATGATGAGCATGGGGCGGCCAGCGCGAAGACACTGCGCCGTGGTGCCCACTCCGCCCTGGTGAACCACAAGCGAGGCGCGGGGAAACAGTCCCGAATAGGGCGCGTACTCCTCCACGCAGATTGTAGCCGGCAGCTCCTGCCGCGGGCGGTTGCGCGCGTCGGCGCCGATGAGCAGCACCGCGCGCACGCCCAGCCTCTTTGCGGCCAGCGCGGATTGTTCGTAGAAATCTCCTGCGGCCAGCACTGCGGCTGAGCCCAGCGTGAAAACAACCGGAGGCTCGCCCATGGCCAGAAAGCGTTCGAGACCGGCGGGCAGGGAAGCGTTGCCCGCATCGGCATCGTAAAAACAGAAGCCCGTGATCAGCGTCTTTTCAGGCCAATCCTTCTGCTCCGTTCCGAGCGCGCGCGAGAATAAAGCCAGCACAAGGTGCGGAGAGTGCTTGGCGTCGAAGATCGGGTTCTTGCCCCTGGGCAATCCCAGCTCGCGGCGCAAATTGTAGACGGGCTCCGGCCAGTTGCGCGTCACAAAGCGAGCCAGCCGGCGCATGGCGCGGCCCATCCCCGGCGCTTTGTCGGCCCGGGCCAGCTTGGGATACGGCGGCAGCACGGGCGGATCGAAGGCGGAGAAGAATGAGAACGGTGCCAGCACGTAGCTGGCCCAGGCGATGCCCGTCACCTCGGCAACGATAGGCCCCGCGTAGTTCAGCTCACCCAGCAGGAGCAGATCTGCCCGCATGGGCCTGGTCGCCGCGTCCAGAAGGTCGTCGTAGGTCTGCCGCAGAACCGGAAACAGAAACTCGCGCAGCCCCGTCTCCGTGCCCTTTTTGACGTCGTAAATCATCTCCACGAGCTTCGTGTTGCTGGGGTCGATGTCGGGGCGCAACGCGCGAAATTCCAGTCCCAGCGGCTCGATCTTGGGCCGATAGACGTTGGGCAGCGCCATCACGGGTACGTGGCCGCGGCGCTTCAGCTCCAGTGCAACTGCAATCAGCGGGTTAATGTCTCCGAAGGTTCCGATATTCGATAGAACAATACGCAATCCCCGCTCCCCTGTAACCAGGATGTACTGCATTTTTGAGGTTAATTCATCAAGGCGGATCAGGGCACGGATCTGCGATGCGGCGCGCTGCCCATCCTGCCCGTCTCGTATAGTTTCTTTAGCGGGAGCGTCCTGTTGCGATGAAAATTGTGGTGATTGTTGTTGTAGCGCTGATAGCCGTTGTGTCGCTGGTGGCCGATTACAAATGGCGTCGGTGGATGGCGGCCCGGCAGTGTGAGCACAAAGACTCGGACCACTCGGCGCGTCGTTAGCGCCGCGCCGCCGCGCTGCCTGGATTCCGGTGAAACCCATTTAAAATGATTGCAGGGAGACGTTTTAACGCTTATGCGACTGACTTTTGCCGTTACCTTCCCCAAACGACTGTACCCCGTCCGTTGTGTGCTGGCCGCCGTGCCTGCGGCCCTGCTTTTGCTGTTGCCTGCGGCACATGCCCAGTTCGGCGCGCCGGAAACCACGCCCGTGCACGACGCCACGGCGCTGAAGCCTCCCGCAGGACACAGCGTGGCCATCGTCGAGTTTGAAGATCTGGAGTGTCCCGATTGTGCCCGCGCCAATCCGCTGCTCAAAGAGGCAGCCGAGAAATACCACATTCCCTGGATCCGCCACGACTTTCCGCTCCCCTTTCACAACTGGAGCTTCCAGGCCGCCGTGAATGCGCGTTACCTTGACAGCAAGAGCGAGGCTCTTGGCAACGAGTACCGCGATTTCATCTTCGCCAACCAGATCTCCATTGAGACCCTGCCGCAGATGAATGCCTGGACGCAGAAGTTCGCTGCCGAGCACAGGATCGCCATGCCCTTTGCCGTGGATCCAACGGGCAAGTTTACGCAGCAGGTGAAGGCGGACTACGCCCTCGGGCAGAAGATCGGCATCGAGCACACGCCGACGATCTGGGTTGTGACGAATGCCGCCCACGCTGCGCCATTTGTCGAGGTCGTCGACCGGGGCAAGCTTTACCAGATCATCGATCGGGCAGAGGCTGAAGCGCACAAATAAGCAGCATCCTGCAGTGCATCGATGCTGAAGTTCGGCAGCGGCTTCAGCATCGATCGCGCCGTCTCTATCTATTCTCGGGAGCCTGCCTGCTGCATTTGGATCTTGACCAGTTCCTGGCCGCCCGGCGCAATCATGCGCGTCTGCGGTGCGCGCCAATGGTCGATGTAACTGGTACGGTGCACGCAGCCGATAGTGCAATGGGGAGCGCAGCTCTTGCCCGTCAGGAACTCGCTCTTGACGCGCTCGTGCGAGTACTCGGCGACGGGGATTCCCGGGAATCCCCGCTGTTGCGAGCAGTAGTGCACCAGGCCGTCCTCGCAAACGTACAGGTAGCGCGAGCCCGCCCGGCAGCGCCAGATGTTCGGCCGGCCCTCGACAATGGCTTCCTGGAATTTGTCGAACTGGGCGTAGTTGGTCTTCCGGCGATCGGTCATGGCATGGTAGACGCGCGCCTCCTCCGGAGCAAGAGGTTTAAGCTGCCCATCGCCGTCGTGGATGATGCCGATGGTGGACTCAAAGCCAAGCTCGAGC
>JAKCDN010000338.1 GCA_021841795.1 Acidobacteriota bacterium
GAGCAGATCGGTCTTTTATGGCGAAGCCGGCGGAGGCGGATGGAGCGCGGGGCTGCTTACAATCGAAGCATGGAATCGGTGCGGATGGACAAGTGGCTGTGGGCGGCGCGGTTCTTCAAGACGCGCGCCCTGGCCTCGCGGGCATGCGAGCTGGGCCGAATCGAGGCCAACGGCGTGCGCGCCAAACCGGCGCGCGAGGTGCGCAGCGGCGACCGCCTGAAGGTGGAGAACGAGGGCGGACGTTTCGAGATCGAGGTTGCGGGCGTAAGCCATGTGCGCGGCCCCGCGGCGGTGGCGCAGACGCTTTACCGGGAGACGGAGGCCAGCCGCGAGGCGCGCATGCGCGCTGTCGAAGAGCGCAAGGCGATGCAACAGTTTGCGCCGACGCCGACAGGGCGACCGACAAAGCGCGAGCGCAGACGGATTATCCAGTTCCGCGGCCGGGACTGAGGCTGCGCAGACGATTTCTCAGCTTTTGAGCGCGGCCCATGGCAGGGATGAGGCATTGCAGAGCCGGACCTGGCGGTAACAGAGAAAAGGCCCGGACGCCATGCCCGAGCCTTTTCAAACGCCGAAACCGGAGGCAGCTTAGGCCAGAAGGCGCTGCACCTTCTCTTCGATCACGTTCTGCGGCGCATAGCCGACGACCTGGTCCGCCACCTTGCCGCCCTTGAAGAAGAGCAGAGTGGGAATGCCGCGGATGCCATAGCGGGACGGAGTCGCGCCGTTCTGATCCACGTTGACCTTGGCCACCTTCAGCTTGCCGGCATAGGTTGTCGCCACGCTGTCCACCACCGGCGCAATGGCCTTGCACGGACCGCACCATACGGCCCAGAAATCCACCAGAACCGGCTGCTCGCTCTGGAGCACCTCCTGGTCGAATGTAGCATCGCTTACTTCCAAAACGCCTTGCCCTGCCATGTTCCTCCTTGCAGATCTCCCTACCGCATTGTAAAGGAAACCGTACACACATACGATGCGCAGGAATGCGCAAAGTCGCAAGTGCGGAGGCGGGGGTGGTTTTTGCGCGCGGGGGCGCCGAGAAAGCGGTGAAAAATATGGAGATTGAGGGATGGCCGCAGGCAGGCAAAAGAAAAGCGCCCGGATCCGATCAAGGACCACGGGCGCCAGAGCAGCCCTCCCCCAGAACTGCTCACGGAGTGAATGTAGTTGCTCAATGAATAAATATCAAGAAAACTTAGGTAATAACAAAAGTAACCATCGGGCTGGTGACTATATAGCTCGGCAACGGGCTTAACTTACTGATAACGCATGGCCAGGGCGGACATTTCGGCGGAGAAAGCAGAGTAAAGCTTTACTTTTCAGGAAATTGACTTGCGCCCACCGAAGAGAGGCTGCAGGCGAGCAGTTCAGCGGGGAGGCGATTCTGAATTGTGCTCTGAATCGAGGCGATGGCGCCGGGCACGCGATCTTCTGCCTCGACGACCAGCAGGACGGCGGGGCCGGCGCCGCTAAGGGCAACGCCGAGAATGCCGTCGCGGCCGGCGAGCGGCTGCAGGGCGGGCAGCAGCGGACAGTAGGGCGCGCGATAGGGCTGGTGGATGCGGTCGCTCATGGCGATGCGCAGCAGATCGCCACGCGCCTGGGCAAAGGCCAGACCGAGCATCCCGAGGGATTGCAGGTTGGCGACCACATCGGTCATAGCGTAGGTTGCGGGCAGGACGGCGCGGGCCTTGCTGGTGGCGAGCGGCTCAGCGGGCAAGGCCACGATGGCGGACCAGGCGGCGGGCGGATCGACCCGGGCTACGCGGACACTACGATCTTCACAGAGGGCGCTGACGAATCCCCCGAGCCAGCAGGCGGCGACGTTATCGGGATGGCCTTCGAGCGCGGCGGCCTCTTCGAGCACGCGATCGCGGTCCCAGCCGAGCCGGCCGAAGTGGACGGCGAGGGCGATGGCGCCGAGGCGGGCGGCCGCAGAAGAGCCGCAGCCCATGCCAAGGGGAATGGCGTTGGCGATGTTGAGCGCCAGGGGAACGACGGGACGCCGGTTGGCGGCAAGCAGCTCCCGGTAGGTTTCGAGGATGAGGTTGTCCTGAAGGCGGGCGCACCGGCCGGCGTCGCGCCCGGTGGCGGAGATGGAGAACTCGGGGGCGGGCGCGGCCTCAATCTGCAACGCGAAGTCCAGAGCCACGGCGGCGGCATCGAAGCCGGGACCGAGATTGGCGGAGGTTGCGGGCAGAGAGAGCCGAATGCCGCGCGGGCTGTTTGCGCCGTTCATCCGACTTTGCCCTTCAGGGCTTCAAGGACCGCAGCCGGGGTGGCATCGAGAGAGACGGCATTGCGGCGCAAGGCTTCAATCTCCGCGGCGATGCCGGGATCTTTCTTTTCGTCTTCGGCCAGCAAGGTTCCGCGGTGGAAGTCGATGGTGTAATCGGCATCCTTGAGGGTGTGGCCGGTGAGCACCAGGACGACGGTTTCGCCGGACTGGACCAGGCCCTGCGCGCGCAGTTTTTTGAGGCCGGCGAGGGTGACGGCCGAGGCCGGCTCGCAGCCGAGGCCCTCGGCGCCGATCTCGGTTTTGGCGATGGCGATCTCGGCCTCGGAGACATCGAGGCACGAGCCGCCGGTCTCCTGAATGACGCGCGCGGCTTTGCGCCAGGAGGCGGGATTGCCGATGCGGATGGCGGTGGCGCGGGTGTGGGCCTCGACGGGATCGAGGGTGAGGCCCTGGCTTTGGTTCATGCTGCGCACGAGGGGATTGGCCCCGGCGGCCTGAATGACGGAGATTCTGGGCATACGGGCGATCATGCCCAGCTCGCGCATCTCGCGGAAGCCCTTGCCGAGAGCGGAGCTGTTGCCGAGATTGCCGCCGGGGACGATGAGGTGGTCGGGCACGTTCCAGTCCATGGCCTCGGCGATCTCGAATGCGGGCGTCTTCTGGCCCTCAAGACGGTAGGGATTGACGGAGTTGAGGAGATAGATGGGGGCCTGTTTGACGATCTCGGTAAGCACATTGAGGCAGCCATCGAAGTCGGTTTTGAGCTGGCAGGTGACGGCGCCGTAGTCCATGGCCTGGGAGAGCTTGCCCCATGCGATCTTGCCTTCAGGGATGAGGACGAGGCTCTTCATGGCGGCGCGCGCGGCATAGGCGGCCATGGCGGCCGAGGTGTTGCCGGTGGAGGCGCAGGCGACCCATTCGAATCCGCGCTCTTTGGCGACACTGAGCGCGGCGGTCATGCCAGTGTCCTTGAAGGAGCCGGAGGGATTCATGCCCTGGTGCTTGGCGTAAAGCTGATCGATGCCGAGGGCGCGGGCGGCGCGAGGCAGGTGGTAGAGCGGGGTATTGCCCTCGCGCAGCGAGACGGCGTTGCCGAAGCTTTCGAGGATGGGCAGCAGCTCGCGGAAGCGCCAGACGCCGGAGTGATCGAGGGCCTCGGCGGACATGCGGCGCTCGCGCCAGAGCCACTTGAGGGCGCCGGGATTGGGGCGGTCGTGACCGCCGCGCTGGCTCCAGCCGGGGTATTCCACCTCAAAAAGCTC
>JAKCDN010000339.1 GCA_021841795.1 Acidobacteriota bacterium
AGCAGCCAGGCTTATGCGATGGACCGCATCGACCGGTCGCTCAGCACCATCGATATGCCGCAGAACGTCACGTTTACCAGCGTCTATGACCTGCCGTTCGGCAAAGGACACTGGGGCGGCGGCAACCCGATCCTGAGCCAGATTGTGGGTGGATGGACTCTGTCGGACATCTTCAGGTATGTCTCCGGCAATCCTCTGGCCATCACGGGCAGCAGTTGCACCGATCCCGGCCAGGGCACTTGCATGCCCTCCTACGCTCCCGGCTTTACCGGCTCGGCGCGTCAGAACGGCGGCTGGGGCCATGGCGCTACCGCGGCCACGCTGGCTAAGATTCAATACATCAACCCCAATGCTTTCGAGGCGACACCCGATTACCAAATCGGTAATGTGGCCCGTACTGCCGCCTACGGTCTGCGTGGTCCCGGCAACTACGACATCGACGGAAGCATTCGGCGCACCTTCAACATCCTGCCCAAACAGAGGGCGCAGTTCCTGTTTGAAGCGGATGTCTTCAACGCGCTTAACCACGTCTGGTTCGGCAGCACATCGAGCAATGCCACAGGCTCGATTGGCCAGAGCTTTTCCTCAACCCCCGCCGCTTCCACCGGCCTCGGCGTTGTCAACGGCCAGGCCAACCTGCCGCGTCAATGGCAGTTTGAAGGGCACATTATCTTCTGAGACGCGTTTGACGCTCGTCTTAAACCTCACAGGCGGCCGGCCCTTGCGCAGGCCGCCTGTGATCGTTACCTGAGACCGGCAATCTTCACGTTCCTGATCGTCAACCCGTTTTCTTAACCCGAGGTGCTGCCGGTCCTCCGGCAGCACCTTTTCTCTTGGCGTCGTGAACATTTAAAATTCTTGCCGCCGGTTGGAGAGGCTTGCTCATGCATGCAATTTCTCAAGGTAGTGCTCTGCCGCGTCTCATGCGCGGTTCGCTGATCGTCTCGTTTCTGCTCCTCTGTGCCGCGGGCGTGGCATGGTCGCAGTCCGCATCCCGGTCTGCCGCGCCGGCAGCGGATTCCTCCGACCCAGCCCAGCCCCACGGGCAGATCCAGTACCTCTGGCCCCAGGGCGCGCCCGGAGCCGTGGGCGATCAGGAGCAGGACAAACCCCACCTTGAGATCTTCTCCGGGTTTGGACCCGGCCCTCACACCGCGGTCATCGTCTGCCCCGGCGGCGGATACTCCCATCTGGCCTACGAGAAAGAAGGCACCCAGATCGCCGAGTGGCTCAACCTGCGCGGTATAACCGCCTTCGTTCTTACCTACAGACTGACGCCGCGCTACCGATATCCGGCGCCGATTCTTGACGGCTACCGTTCCGTCCGCTGGGTACGCAGCCATGCCGCGCAGTACAACATCGCGCCCGACCGCATCGGCATGTGGGGCTTCTCCGCCGGCGGACATCTCGTCGGCATGGTCGGCACGCGCTTTGACGACGGCAATCCCCAGGCCAGCGACCCCATCGACCGTCTCAGCGATCGTCCCGACTTCGTCATCAGCTCCTACGGCGGCCTTACCCTCAAGGCGGGCGTCGCCAAGCCCACCGCCATGAGGAACCTCTTTACCACCCCGCCCGATCCCGGGCAGCTCGACGAGATCTCGCCCGATCTGCACGTCACCGCGCGCACCCCGCCGTTTTTCATTTACGCCACTACGCCCGATCAGTCGGTTCCCGTGCTCAGCGCCGTCACCTTCTATACCGCGATGGTCAAAGCGGGCGCTCCGGTTGAGATGCACATCTTTCAGACCGGCCCGCATGGCACCGCGCTCGGTCAATCCAACCCCGAACTGGCCGAGTGGCCCAGGCTGCTTGAAAACTGGCTGCGTTTGAACGGCTGGATCGCATCTCCCGCTGCCCCGCCGCTGCGCTAGCCATCGCGGAGTCCAGTCCGGCAATCCTCCAGGAACGCACCTGCGCACGATTGCCGGTTTCCTTCATCCAGCCCTGCTGCATCGCCTGCCATCGCCCGGAGCTCTCATGAATCGCATTCGTCTTTTCGGCTGCTTCCTTCTTGTTCTTGTCGCTGCTGCATGCGCATGGGCCGCGAACTCCGAGCCGCTGCCCTGGTCCCAGCGCGCTGCCAACGCAGCCATCCAGCGCTGGCCCGATGGCCGCTTCGCGCCGGCTGCTTCCCCCTGGGCCTGGAACTACGAGTTAGGCACGCTCCTCGAGGGCATGGACGCGGTGTGGCTGCAGACCGTCGACCCCCGCTACTTCAACTACATCCAAACCGCAGTCGATCAGCTCGTCACTCCGGATGGAGCGATTCCCACCCTCAAGCCCGCCGAGCAGCAACTCGACGACATCCTCCTTGGCCGCCAGTTGCTGCTGCTCTATCGCGTCACCCTCGACAGGCGCTACCTTACCGCCGCGACATTCCTTGTGGGCCAGCTCGCCCGGCAGCCGCGCAACCCCGAAGGCGGCTACTGGCATAAGCAGCGCTACCCGAATCAGATGTGGCTCGATGGCCTCTACATGGCCGAGCCCTTCCGCGCCGAGTACGCCGCCATCTCGCATCATCCTGAGACATTTGCCGACATCACAAAACAGTTCGTGCTGATGGAGCGGCACGCGCGCGATCCGAAGACCGGCCTGCTCTTTCATGGTTGGGACCAGTCCAGGCAGCAGCGCTGGGCCAACAAGCAAACCGGGGATTCGGAGCAGTTCTGGGCGCGCGGCATGGGCTGGTTTATGATGGCGCTCGTCGATACGCTCGACGACTACCCTGAAAACGACCCCGGACGCGCGCAGTTGCTTGCGATCCTGCAACGCGCCTCCGCGGCCCTCGCAAATTATCAGGATTCTGAATCAGGCCTCTGGTACACCATGATGAATCGCGGCGGCCAGAAAGGGAACTACTTCGAATCTTCTTCGGCATGCATGTTTGTCTACGCGCTGGCCAAGGGCGTTCGGCGCGGATACTTGCCGGTGTCGTATCTTCACAACGCCGAGCGCGGCTATCAGGGCATCCTTGCGCACTTCGTTCATGCCGACGGGGATGACGTTTCGCTGACGGCCACGGTAAAAGCCTCTGGGCTGGGCGGCTCGCCCTATCGTGACGGCACCTATGCCTACTACATCGGCGAGCCGGTCATTACCAACGATCCCAAAGGCATCGGCGCCTTCCTGCTGGCGAGCACTGAGATGCAATACGCTCCCCAGGCCACGCTCGCCCGCGGCGACAAGGTGGTCGTCGACGGCTGGTTCAACTCGCAGCAGCGTACTGACGCCTTCGGTCGCACCGCGGAGTTCCACTACAAATGGACGACCATGGACGCGCCCGGCTACTCGCTCTTCGGCCATCTCTTCCGCGAATTTGGCGCTGCAACCGGCGAACTCGATGCCGAGCCCACGCTCGCCAATCTCAAGGGCGCTGCCGTTTACGTCATTGCCTCGCCTGACAACCCTGCCAAGAATCCCACTCCGCATTTCGCCGTCGCCGCAGACGCGCGGCAACTCGCCGCCTGGGTCAGTGCCGGAGGCGTCCTTAGATCGGAA
>JAKCDN010000340.1 GCA_021841795.1 Acidobacteriota bacterium
CATCCACTAGCGCGTCAGCGCCCGCCCAGCCCCACCGCCATGGCGTCCAAAGAGAGTGAACGCAACAGGTTACGCCGCATCCCCTGCTCCACCTGACCGAGCGCGCGCGCGGCGCCGTCCAGCCAGTCCACCGTCAGCCCCTGGGCCATCCGCTCCAGCTCGGCCGCCATGTCCACATTCCGCACCAGATGCGGCGTTCCCGCCACCATCAGCAGCAGGTCCTCCACCAGGCTCCCCAGCGCCCGCAGCAGGTTCACCGTCTTCTCCTGGCCGTCTGCCCCGGCGCGATACGTCTCCGTCGTTTTGAAAAGCTGCGAATAGTCCGGCTCCCGCAGCGCCGTCTTCAGCACCACCAGCGCATCCTGCCGGCTCGCCAGATACGCATCCAGGTCCAGCGTCAGCGCGCGTCCCACCGCGCCCTCCGCCAGCCGCGCCACCAGCGCCCGCTCCTGCGGCTTCAGGTCCTTGCGCCGCTCCCCGAGCAGCGTCTCCAGTTGCGCCGCGGGCAGTGCGCCCAGCCGGTGGATCACCGCCCGCGAGCGAATCGTCGGCAGCAACTCCTGCGGATTCTCTGTCAGCAAAATCAGCGACGTATTCGGCGGCGGCTCCTCCAGCACCTTGAGCAGGCTGTTCGCCGCCTCCTTCATAAAACCCGACGACGTGAAGATCGTGATCGCGCGGTGCGCCTCGGCGGGAGGCCTGTAGTACGCCGCATGAATCACATGCCGCACCTGTCCCAGCTTGATCAGAAGCTGCGGCGGGTCCGGCGGCACAATCAGCACATCCGGGTGCGTCTGGATCAGGATGCGCGTCTCGCGCTTATCGGCGTCGCGCATCTCCTCCCGCGCGGCTACCGCCTCCGCCACGCGCTCTTCCAGGCTCGCCGCTTCGCCAATGCGCTCGCAGTTCGCGCACCGCCCGCAAAAATCCGGCAGGCCATCGGTCTCCGCGTGCTCCAGGCAGTTCATTGCGCGCGCCAGCATCAGCGCCAGCGTGTATTTGCCCGCGCCCTTCGGCCCGGCGAGGATCAATGCCTGCGGAAACCGCCCCGCGCGTACGCTCTCGCGCAGCCGCGTCACCGTCGCCGCATTGCCCAGAAACTCCGTGAAGCTCACAGTCCGAGTCTATTGCATTCGGTCTGCGGTCCGCCCCACTGCCCGCACGCGAATGCCGTCCTTCGGTCGCAGCGTGATCTTTGGCTGCGGTTCAATCCGCTGTCCCGGCTCCAGCGCCAATCGCCAGCGCTGCGCCAGGGTGGCCAGCACGAGCGTCGCCTCCATCCACGCGAAGGACTCGCCGATGCACTGCCGTCCGCCCCCGCCAAATGGAAAATACGCAAACCGGGGCCGTGTCGCCTTGGCCTCTGCCGCAAAGCGCTCCGGCTTGAAGCGCTCCGGCTCCGGAAACCACCGCGCATCCCGATGCACGATGTACTGGCTGAAGAACACCATCGTCCCCTTCGGCAACATGTAGGGCCCGATGCGTACATCCTCCAGCGCCTCACGCCCCATCGCCCACGCCGGCGGATACAACCGCATCGACTCCGCCAGCACCATTCCGGTGTATTCCAACCGCGGCATGTCCTCGAGCGTCGGCAGCCGCCCGCCCAGCACCGCATCCAGCTCCGCGTGCAGTTGCGCCTCCGCCCCGGGATTTTGCCCCAGCAGCATCCACGTCCACGCCAGCGCATTCGCCACCGTCTCATAGCCGGCCAGGAACAACGTCAGCACCTGATCCCGCACTTCGTCCGGGGTGAGCTTCAGTCCGTCTCCGCCGGTGCCGTCGTCGCGCGCCGCCAGCAGCAATGAGAGCAGGTCGCCGCGCGCCTCCGCAGACGGCGCATTCGATTCCATCTCCGCCTTTCGCGCGCTAATCATGCCGTCCACTACAGCATCCATCCGCGCCTTCGCCCGCCGGAAGCGGCGCATGCCAGGCAAAGGTGTGTGCAACAGCAACTCAGCACGGGGGAGCGCCACAAGGTAGTTGTAGAGAGCCATGATCGCGTTGACCTGGTCGTTGATCTCCCGGATCTCTGCCGTCACCTCTGTATCGAAGAGCGTCCGCGCGGTAATCTGCAGCGCCAGCCGCATCATCTCCGCGGCAATGTCCATCGTCTCGCCGGGTCGCCACGTCGCGCCCGCTCGCGCAGCCATCTCCACGATCTCTCCCGCATACCGCTGAATCCGCTGCCGGTGAAATGCCGGCGCCACGATGCGCCGCCCGCGCCGGTGCGTCTCCCCGTCTGCGGTAATCAGACCTTCGCCCAGCAGGATCTTCATCCGCTTCTGGGTTCGGTCCTTGCCAAACGAAGCCGCCTTGTCGATGAGTACTTCGCGAATATCGTCCGGCTCATGGAATAGCACCACATCATTCCAGAGAATGCGGTAGTGCGCCGCACGTCCGTATCGCCGCAGGTGCTCAAACAGAAGAATCGGATTGCCCGGCTTGAAAAACCGATGAAAGAGATAAAACGGGAGATTCATCCGCAGGCCCGGCGGAAATACGTATCTGCCCCGTCGCACCGGCCTCCCCGTCATCGTATCCGCTGCCAATTCGATGGATTCCACTCTCCGAGCCTATTGAATCCTTCTTCCCATGTCGAACTACGTCTCCATCGCATCAAAAAAGCACGCCTTCCCGTCTCCGCTTCACATCCGGAATCGCCGCACGCAACATGATCGACTTTTCTGTGGATAAGAGCTGTCCGCTATCTCGCTCACACCACTGCGCTCATCTTCGCCGGAAAGCCCTGAACGCAAACACGGCGCAGGACTCGCTCCCGCGCCGCGCCTGGTGTCGTACTGGTTTCGTTTCAGGGATGCATCACCAGCGTCTGGTCGATCTGGAAGGTAAGCGTAGACTCCGCCGGCACGGAAACCTGCTTGCCGCGCGTCATGTACTGCGTCAGTCCGCCCAGCGCGCCGCCTGCCAGCGTGCCGATGCCCGCGCCTTTGCCGCCGCCGAAGATGGCGCCCATCACCGCGCCAAGACCCGCGCCGCCGCCCGTATACTCAGCCGTCCGCTTGTTCATGCCAAAGCCCGCCGAGCCCTTCTCCGCCACCGACGAGCTATCCACGCGATACTCCCTGCCATTCAGGATTACCGAGTACAAATCCAGCGCCAGATTCTTGCCGCTCGTGCTGCTCTGGTTCCCGCTGCCCTGGCTCAGGTCCACCACCTGCAACTTCGCCTGCGTCCCCGCAGGAATCCCCACGGCCCCTGTGCTGTCCACCACATCCTGCTGAATCTTCGCCGCGTACTGCTTGCCCAGCGTGTCCTTCGTGCTGTCGATCGCCTCATCCGTCCGCACCGAGATCTGCGTTCCCTGCGGAATCACAATCGACTGCACCGCTGCGCCCGGCCCTGCGGTCGTCTGCGCATAATTCGCCGGCGCATTCATCATGTTCTGCGCCGGCGGAACGTTGCCTTGGGTCATCGCGCCCCTTGCCTGCGCGCCGGCCTGCTGGGCCTGCTGATACGCCCGTGC
>JAKCDN010000341.1 GCA_021841795.1 Acidobacteriota bacterium
TGAGAGTCGTTGAGGGAGTCCAGCAGGCGTTTGATCTCGGCGCGGCTCAGAAGCTCGCCCGCGTGTTGGCGCATCAGCTCGCCCAGATGCGTCGAGATTACTGTGACCGCATCCACCACCGAATACCCGGCAGCGAGAGCCTGCTCCTCAAGAAGCGGTGCAATCCAGACTGCCGGAACCCCGAAGGCCGGTTCGCGGGTTTCCTTGCCCGTCAACGGCCGGCGCCCAGCTTCCCCGGAGACCGCGAGCAGTTGCGGCCCTTCCGTCTGCCACCGGCCTATCTCGATACCGCGCAGTGAAATCACATATTCCCGGGGTTTGAGGCGCAGGTTATCCGAGATGTGAACAGGGGGCACCAGAAAACCCATCTCGGAAGACAGGTTGCGGCGCAGGGCGCGAACACGGTTGAGAAGCTGGCCGCCCTGCTTCTCATCGACCAGCGGAATCAACTGAAACCCGATCTCGAGCGTCAGGTCGTCCAGGCGCAGCAGCGCGGTGAGTTCGGCGCTCGGCGCAGCTTCATTCTTCTTTTTCTCCTGAGGAGCCAGATCTGCTGGAGCAGAGGGCGGCAGGGCCGAGAGCTTTCTTGCGCCTGCGAAAAGTCCTCCGGCCACGGCGAGAAATGCAATCTTCGGCAGTCCGGGAATCAGGCACATCGAGGCCGAGACCACGCTTGCCATGTAGAGGGTTGCCGGGCGGGCCAGCAGTTGCTGGCGGATCTCCCCTCCCAGCATTCCTGCCGAGTTGGCGCGGGTCAGTGTAATGCCGCCGGCAACCGATACCAGAAGCGACGGAATAATCGTCACCAGGCCATCGCCAACGGTGAGCACCGTATACGTGCGCGCCGCTTCAGCCAGATCGACGCCCTGTTGCAGGGTTCCGATCAGCAGGCCCGCGACGATATTAATACTTGTAATCAGGATTGTGGCCAGCGCATCGCGTTGATTGAAACGCGCCGCACCATCCATGGCGCCGTAGAACTCAGCCTCGCGGGCGATGGCCTGGCGGCGGCGGCGCGCCTCAGCCTCATCGATAAGACCGGCATTCATGTCCGCGTCGATCGCCATCTGCTTTCCCGGCAGCGCATCGAGCGTAAATCGCGCCGTCACCTCGGCTGTTCGCACCGCCCCGTGTGAGACCACCAGAAACTGGATAGCCACCAGGGCCAGAAAGAGAACGAAGCCTACCACGTAGTTGCCGCCCACCACGAATTGGCCGAAGGCTTCGATCACTTTGCCTGCCGCCCCGGTTCCCTCCTGACCGTGCAGGAGAATCCGGCGACTCGAGGCTATATTCAGTGAAAGCCGGAAGAGCGTCAGCAGAAGCAGAAGCGTGGGGAAGACAGAGAGTTCCACGGCGCGGCGGATCTGGACCGCGGAAAGAAATACGATCGCCGAGGCCGCCATCGAAAGCGCGAGTAAAAGATCGAGGCCGGCAGCGGGTACCGGCACCAGCATTACGAAAATCACGCTGATGGCCGCCATCGGCAGCAGGTAATCGCGCAGGTGGTGCCAGATTGAAGATTGCGCGAGCGGGTTTCCAACAGACGCGGTCGCTGTGCTCATCGCGTACCTCCCTCATCCCTTCTGTGGGCAGAGCGCGCATGCGCAGCCTCGCGCTCTCTGCGCTCCCGCATCTCAGCCTCCACGCGCTGCCGATAGAGATAGGCAAGTATGGCCGCTACGGCGGCATAGAGTTCCACGGGAATGGACTGTCCGACCTCAACCGTGCGGTAGAGGGAGCGCGCCAGGGGTGGATTCTCCACAATGGGTACACCGGCCCAGCGCGCCTCGGCTTTGATCTCCTCGGCTAACAAATTGCGGCCCTTGGCCAAAACGCGCGGGGCCTCCATGGTCGCAAAATCAAAGCCGAGAGCCACCGCGTAATGCGTCGGATTGGTCAGGACGACTGCGGCTCTGGCCACGTCGGCCTTTACCCGGCGGCGGCGCATCTGACGCTGCAAGCCGCGGATGCGGCTGCGAATCTGCGGGCTGCCTTCGGTCTCTTTATACTCATCCCGCAAATCCTGGCGGCTCATCTTCAGGCGCGACTCGCGGCTCTGCCACTCCACCAGGTAATCGATCGCCGACCAGCCGAAGAGCAGCCATGCAGCAGCCAGCAGCAGACCGTAAACATCCTTGCCCAAAATCTCCAGCCGCGCGGTCGAGAAGGGTGGTATGTCGAGCTCGCGGGCGATGCGCTGAATGGCGAAGACCGCGAGAAATGCCGCCGGGATCAGCGATTTGCCGAGCCGGGCCGCGGCACGCAACGAGAACAGGTTTTTGAGGTTCTCGACCGGGTTCACGCGCTCGATCTTCCAGGCAATGGCGCTCATATGAAAGTTGACGCCCCCGGTCTGAGCAATTCCGGCAGTCAGCGCGGCGATCACAACCAGGGACATCAAAGCCGCCGGAGGCACGAGCACCGCAACAATCATGGCGCGCGCGGCAACCAGCGTAGACCCGACGCAGTTTGGCTCCCAGCATGCCGGGGAGCCAAGGGCAAGAAGGCCGACGAAGGCACGACGCCAGGACTCGATCGCCCGGCTGCACAGAGCGCCGAGCGCCATTGCGCCCGCCAGAGTTCCGGCAGCCGCAGTTAGCTCGCGGCTATGGAGGATGTCGCCTTCCCGGCGCGCTTTTTCGCGCCGGTGCTGCGTCGCCTGTTCGGTGCGCTCCCCGGGCACGGCTCAGCCTCCATACCGCGGCGTAGAGCCGCACAGGATGACCAACCGTTCCGCCATATCGAGAAGCCCCGAGAATCTCGCTTCAATGAAGCGCGGCCATAGCGCCAGGCATCCGGTTAGAATCACAAGGCCGGTTAACGTCTTCAGCGGCACCGTCAGCATCATCACGGGAAGCTGGGGGCTGAGTTTGCCGAGCAGCGCCACACCGATCTCAACCAGCATGGTGGCAGCCAGCGCCGGAGCGGCGAGTTCCAGCGCGGCCAGGAAAATGCCTCCGGCGGCGCGCACGATGACGGCCGGCGCGACCGGCGCCAATGTGAATGTCCCCAGCGGGACGGCGCGAAAACTACGTACCACCGACGCGATGAGAATACGGTCGAGGCCGGAGGTGATGATCACAAGCGTCGCGGTCAATTGAAAGATCTCCCCGAGAATCGGCGTCTCAATCGAAGAGGAGGGATCCAGCAGGTTCACCAGCGAGAAACTGAACTGGATGCCGATCAACTGCCCCGCGAAGAGCATCATCTCGTTCAGTAGCGCGAGCGAGAGTCCGTAAACCAACCCCACTCCAACCTCGCCCATCACGGAGGAGAAAGTGAGCGCGGCCTTCGCCGGCGGCAAGGCCGCAATCAGGGGTGTGAGGAGAAAGGCCAGGGTGCCCGCAAAGACCGCCCTGATGCGCACAGGCAGGGCATTCGAAGAAAAGAATGGAGCGAAGACAAACATGCCGCTGACCCTGGTCAAAG
>JAKCDN010000342.1 GCA_021841795.1 Acidobacteriota bacterium
TGGAGGCGGCGGGGCTGCGGCAATACGAGATCTCGAACTTTGCGCGGCCGGGATCCGAGTCGCGGCACAATTTGCGCTACTGGCAGCGGCGGGCTTACCTGGGCGTGGGGCTGGATGCGTCGTCGATGCTTCGCGGCCGGAACGCGCGGCGCGGCAGGGATGACGAGAATCGTTTCGCGGCGTCTCCGCAGGAAGGGCGGAAAGAACCGGGCACGGAGGACGCCGTGCTGCGGGCAACGACAACGGACGACCTGGCGGCGTACCTGGCCGGTACGGGAGCGACGGAGACGGAATGGCTGGGCCCGGCGCGGCAGCACGAGGAGGCGTGGTTCCTGGGGCTGCGCACGAATGCCGGCGTGGACGCAAGGGCGCTGCGGAACGAGTTCGGGACGGCGCCGGTTGAGACGGCGATGGAGACGGCGCGGCGGCTGAGCGCGGACGGGCTGCTGGTCTGCGAGGGCGAGCGGGTGTCGCTTACGGCGCGGGGAAGGCTGCTGTCGAACGATGTGTTTCAGGAGTTTCTGGAGCCGGAGACTGCCGCAGCGGGAAGCATGGCGTAGCGGGCTGCGGTAAACAGCACAAGACCGGAGATAGCTGCTTCAGAAGCCGCATGCATTCTTCAAATTTTCGACGCGGCCGCAGTTGCACCCCTGCAAAACTCGAACGGGCAGCCGGCCTGGTTTGGCAGATGTCCGGCAGAAGCGTCCCGAACGCAGCGCAGAGCTCCGGGGCTTGCTCACCAAGGCCGATTGGCTACCAGGCGAGCAGTTCGTCGCCCGAGGATGCGGAGAAAAAGGTGACGGGCGAGGGTAACGGCAGGGGCGGGCTGCCGAAGCACTGGATCGACTCGGGACCGGAGGCCTTGGCCCATTGGAGGGCCTTTTCAGCCTCGCGGAGGACGACCACCGGGGAGCGGCCGTGGCCGGCGGCGATGCCGAAACAGGCGGAGAGACGGATGGACTCGCCGGCCACAAGAAAGGGCGCGGAGAAAACGGCGATGCGGAGGCGCTCGGTGAGGGTGAGGGCGTTGGCGGCGGAACAACTGGGCAGGGCGATGAGAAACTCGTCGAGCCCGGGCCGGCCGAGGACGTCGTAGCTGCGCAGAAGCGCGGCGGTGCGACCGGCAACCTGACAGAGGAGATCGTCGCAGGCATCGGCGCCGAGGCGCGAGTTCCAGTGGCCGAAGTCGTCGATATCGAAGAGCACGAGGCAGAGCTCGCACTGGGCGCGCTGGGCGCGGTCGGTTTCGCGAAAGAGCGCGGCCAGCATGGCTTCGCGATTGTAGACACCGGTCAGACGATCGAGTTGGGCGTTGCGCAGGGCGGCGTCGCGGAGGGTTTCCAGCTCATGCGCCATACGCTGATGACGCAGGACAAGATCGAGGCGCAACTGCCAGTAGTTGGGCTCGGCGGAGCGGGGAATGAGATCGTCGATGGCGCCATCGGCAAGCCGATCGATCCACTCCTGCGTGACGCCGCGGGCGATGAGGATGATGGGCAGGCGCGGACTCTCAAACTGGCTGCGCACGGCCGCGAGCAACTGCCCGGTCGACATGCCGGGCAATTCGGGGTCGAGCAGGATGAGGCTGGAGGCGCGCGCGCCGGCGAGCGCAGCCGGCACGGCCTGAGCCGATAGAACGACTTGAACGCGCGCGCCGGCGCCAAGAAACACCGGCTCCATGAGGGCAAGCAGGCTCGCATCCGCGGAGGCAAGGAGAAAGACGGGCTGAACGTGAGCGGGCATCCGGAGGCATCTCCTGCCGCATGTATCGACACAGATTAGAAAAAATTTAGAGTTCCATGAGGGATTTCGAAGCGCGCCGGGATGACTTTTGGGGGAGTGCGGAAGAGAGAAGGCACTGTGTCCCTATGGGGACAGCCAAGAGCGCGACGCCAGGGGTTTTTCAGAGCAGTTGCGGCGGAATGCCGGGGCGGTTTGGGAGCGGAGAACCGGAGACGGGCAAGCAGGCGGCCCGGGCTGGACGGTTTGTGCGGGCCGGGAGAGGTGCATCCGATTCGGCCCGGAGGCCGGCTGCCGGGGTTTACCGACAGGCCGGCGCTGTGCGGGCGCGGAGAGGCATTGCAGGAAGCAATGGGTTAATCGACGAAGTCCACCTGGGGAGCGATGGGAATGACGCCACGCTCATGGCCGAGGGCGAGGAGCTTGCGGATGGCATCGCGGCCGTCGGCGCCGTAATCGATGGTGCGCTCGTTGACGTACATGCTGACGAAGTGGCTGGCGAGTCCGGCATCGAGGTCGCGGGCAAACTGCATGGCGTACTCGAGGGCCTGCTCGCGGTGTTCGAGGCCGTGGTTGATGGAGTCGCGGAGGGCCTTGGAGATGATCTTGTGCGCCTCGGCGCCGAGGGAGCGCCGGATGGCATTGCCGCCGAGCGGGAGCACGAGGCCTGTGGTCTCGCGCCACCAGACGCCGAGATCGAGGATCTTGTAGAGCCCGCTGGTGGAATAGGTGAGCTGGCCCTCGTGGATGATCAGGCCGGCATCGTAGTTTCCGGCGAGGATCTCAGGGATGATCTGATCGAAGGGAACAGTCTCAGTCTCGATGCGGGGATTGAAGATTTTGAGGGCGAGATAGGCGGTGGTGAGAGGACCGGGAACGGCGACCTTGATGCGGCCGAGCTCGGCCGTGTCCATTTTGCGGCTGGCCACGACCATGGGGCCGTAGCCCTCGCCGACGCTGCCGCCGCATCCCATGAGGGTGTAGTTCTGCTGGACGTAAGGATAGGCATGAAAACTGATGGCGCTGACGTCGTAGAACGCCTCTTCGCGGGCGCGGCGGTTGAGGGTTTCGATATCGCAGAGGGTATGGGTAAAGCGGTAGCCGGGCACGCGAATCTTGTTCGTCGCCAGACCGTAGAACATGAAGGCGTCGTCGGAATCGGGGCTATGCGCAATGGAAATTTCCTTGACGTCGGGGGCGGCGGTTCGGCTAAGGGATTCGGGTGTTTGAGTACTCACAGCTGGGAGAGTTCCTTTCGGCAATTAGAACCAGGATTATCACCTGGTTGGATGCGGCGACGGGAAGAAAGGAGCCGCGTCGCGTAGTCGGAAAATGGGTGGCCTGCGCTTCAGGGTTTCCCGTCCGCGTCAGGTTGTTCGACCGGTTCCAGAGCCGTGGAGGGTCTGCCACGGTCCCGGTTGCGCTGCTGCCGGATGTAATGAGCCACTCCTGCGGCCGCATAAAGCATGCCTGCGAGCGAAACGAGGAGGACGATGAGAAGCCAGCGCATGAGGCAAACTCTCTCAAGGATAGCAGAGCGCGGGTAAAGGGGATGGAGGCGGGAGCGGATACGCGGCGAAGGAGGGTCTAATCGCTGCCGGCGTCGGGGAGCCGGAGGCAGTCATGGAGCCAGGCCAGATAGGGGTGGCTGCCGGCCTC
>JAKCDN010000343.1 GCA_021841795.1 Acidobacteriota bacterium
GGCATGCCACAAGTAAACACCGCCCACGAAGCCCCAGTAACCAGGAGTCCATAGGAGTCCGACCCTGGGGGGAGCCACCCAGGTTCCCGGGACCCAGAAATATCCGGCAGGACCCCATCGCCAATAGCCCGGAGTCCAGATCCACCCCGCGACCGGGCAGGGCGGTTGCACGTAAACGGGGAGGGGCGGCGGGGCGATGCGAACCTGGACGACGGCGGCTGGTGGCGCATAGATCGCTGGCGCGACGCGCACCCGCGTGGCGCACGCGGCGAGGAGAGTTGCCGCAATGGCCAGCAATAGCGGCCGCAGGCTCGTCAGGCGGATTCGGCTCAGGTGAGACATCGAGTGGCTTCCTTCAGGTACGCTGCGGAGCGGTTTTCAATCTATAACGGCCCACAGCCCAGAACGTGTACGAGGTCACCACGGCGAGATCGAATTCACAGGACGAACGGCTATGGCGGACGCACGCTCACATTGAACTGCGCAGACTCGTCCCCGGAGAACATCCCGAACTGAAGTACTGTATAAAAGTGGTGGCGTTCGAGGTAACGCACGCAAATCAGCCGCACACGCCATCTCCCGCGAAACATTAAGTTAAGCGCCTCAGCCAACGGGGCGCTTCATCGGACATCCCCTTCCAGTTCATTCCACGGCGGCCCGTGAGGCGTGACGACGGCAATCCCGCTTCGGCGGACACTCAACGGTCTCTCGATATGTCGGGTGACCGTGCACACCGATCCCAGCAGTTCGCCCAACGTGTGGTGCTTGTGCCGAGAACAGCAGCATGCTGCGGCCACATCTGGACGTGAATGGTGCAGATCCGGCCTCGTGCGTGTCTCGGCAGATCGCACTCCGGCGGGATGAGCAGGAGATCAGGGCATCTGGCAGGCGAGCGCACGACCAGTGCCGCGCCCTGGTGGCGGCGGTGAAGAAGGCGCTCGCGGAGCTCCAGGCTTCGTCGGGGCTTCAGATGATGGACACCGCGAGGTCCCCTAAGCCGTTCGACGAAGACGCGTTCCCCAGATGCCCCCGAATCGTAGTGCATGAAGTACACCGGCCAGATCTGGTCCGCGCCGCGACCTCGCGGATGCCGGCCTTTGGACCAGCCATGACCTGGCCGATATTGATCTTGCGCCGGCCGATGCCGGTGCACCCGCAGGCCGTGCGGGCGGTCCGTGCGCCGGTCGGACGGCGCTCAGCGTGCGTCAAGCGCGAAGCCGCAGGCCGGAATGGCGAGCCGGACCGGAGCGAGCCGCAGCTCGCGCTGATGGCTTGCGGCCAATGCGGTGTTGAATGCGGCGAGTTGGCCCGTCTGCAAGCTCATCCAGCTGACCACCGTGTGGTCGTAGTGACGACAGTCGGCCTCCAGCGTGGCGAGCTGGGCCGGCGTCGGTCGCATGTCCATACCCACCTGCATGAGGCTGACCAGGCGGTTGTAGGCGTTGTTCTCAACGACGAAGGAGCGCAGCGCACCGGGCTTCGGTCGGGAGTGCGGGTGCAGAAGCCTGGCGAGAAAACCTCCGGCTGACTTCTTCCCGCCAATCTTGCTGAGGCGGACTTCGATCGCCTTGGCTTGCGTCGCCAGCGACTCGCTCAGGTGCGTGCGCATGAGCGCCGTCAGCTGAACCTTGACGGCGTGCACCTCCTGATAGCCCCGATAGCTGCCCTGCATGCCCCCATAGGCGCGCCTGATGACGCGGTCCTGGGCGCGCAGCGCGGCCAGCAGCACTCGGCTCTGCCCCACACGCGGATCGTTCATGACGGCGACGTGGCGGGTGTAAACGCGCCCGTCCACGGTGAGCTTGAGTGTGTAGAGACCGGGCATCACCTGCGGACCATGCGGGCCGGGGATGGTGGCGCCGGCCACGGTGTTCATCTGATTTTCAAGATCGTGTCGCAAGGCGGGCGGCGGGCCATACCGCAGGTTCCATGCGAAGCGATTCAGACCGACGCGGGTAGGCAAGGCGCGTGCCCGGGGCGAAGCCAGCCAATAGCGCGGAAAGAGCTGACCCTTGATAGGCGGCGGCAGCGTGCTCGTCAGGGTACGTACCAGGTTGCCGCGGGCATCGAAGATCTGCAGCATGATCGGTCTGCTGGGCTTGTGGCGCAGCTCATAATCGACGATCACCCCATAGGGCGGGTTGGGGGCGTGCGGCACTTCGACGTCGAACGGCTGATCCCAATTGCTGTTCTGGCGGGCGCGTATGGCCGTTTCGGGCCGGAACAGGTACGCCGGCGAGGCCGCGATGGCCTGGGCATGGGCGGCAATCGAGCGCAGCGGTGTGAAGTCATCGAGCACCCAGAAGCCGCGACCGAACGTACTGATCACCAGGTCGTTCCTGTGGTGACGGGTGTGAACGACAAGATCGGTGACGGCGGTACTGGGCAGGTTCTGGCGCAGCGACTGCCAGTGATTGCCGTTGTCGAAGCTGATGTAGACCGTCGTTTCGGTGCCGACGAACAGCAGGCCGGGCTGCTTTGGATCGGCGCGCAGCACATTCACCCAGCTGCCGCTACGTTGGTTGCGGGGCAGTCCACGGGTGATGCTCACCCAAGTCTTGCCGCCGTCGGTGGTGCGCCAGATGAGCGGCAAATCCGTGTCCGGATGGACGTGCGAAGCGGCCTTGGATGCCTGGCCGTGCACCGCCGCCTTGTGACGGCGGGGGAGCGAGATGCGGGCCGTGACATAAGCGGTATCGACCGAATCGCCCGCCTCGATGGTATGCAGATGGGCGTGGGGCGGTAGGCCGGTGATGTTGCTCACGTTGTCCCAGCGCCGCCCGCCATCCAGAGTGCGGTAGATCTGATTGTTGCTGCTGACGGTCCAAACCACGCCCGGCCTGACCTTGGAGAGCGAGAAATCGACGATCACCGGTCCGGCGGGCTTGAAGGGATTGCGGGGCCGGCGCGCTTTTTTCTTCGTACGCGGCAGCGGCGTGCCGCACGGCACGGGCGGCGCACCCTTGGCGGTGGTGAGGGCCGGGCCGAAGGCGTGCCAGGACTGTCCGCCATTGCGGGACACCAGCAGACACTGGTAGGCAACGTAGAGGGCGCCGGGATCGAAGGCCGTGTCGAATTTCATCGGCAGACTGCCGCGCGCCCGATAGTTCTTGGCGCGCGCGCCGAAGTTCGGTGCGATGTTTTCCCACTGGCCGGTGAACCTGTTGATCTTGACCAGGCCGCCGCCACCACCGCCCGGACCGTAGCCGACCGCATAGAGGATCTGCGGGTGCAGAGGATCGGGCGCGATGTAGCCGAATTCGGAGGACGGCAACGGGCTCCAGTCGGTGAAGTCGACCTGACCCCAGTTGCTGCGGCTGCGGATCATGACCGCGCCCGTATCCTGCTGGGCGCCGACGATCCAATAGGGATATTGGCTGGTGGTGGCGACAT
>JAKCDN010000015.1 GCA_021841795.1 Acidobacteriota bacterium
ATCTGAGTGAAATTCATCTGTGCAAAATTTGCGGTCAGCAATCACTGTGAAGCTTAATTGCTTGCGCCTGGAAAACTTATCCGTGGATGAATGCCTTTATTTTCCGTATCCATCCGCTCTTTTGAAAGCCGTCGGTGTGAAAAAACGGCCGGAGAGTTGACGCTAAAGAAGCAGAACCCTACATTGGGTTTACTTAATCACGCATTGGTTTGTGGGAATTTTTCGGAAGATCGTTCTTCCGCCGCATCTCTGCGGAGGCGCTTCGGTGCCTCTCGCAACGGCGGATGAACATTTGCCGGTTCAGCTTGTCCTGCGCCGGTATTCCTGCTCCCAGCCCGTGGCCGCGTACTGGCGGCCCCGGCAGGCAAACCAGTCGGGAGATTCCATGATCTGCGCACAAACGGTCATGACAGACAACAAGGGAGCACAGGTGGCAATCCCCTATCAGGACAGGAGAAATCTGAATTGCCTCGCCTGGTTCTCATCACCCCGCGGAGTAACCTGCAACACCAGCCTCCTGCGGGAGACGAAACAAAAACGGAGAATCAGTCATGGAAGTGCGCGTACAACTAAAAATATGCGAAGGGTGCGGTTGCCTTTGGTATCGGGCCCAGACCGAAGTCAGTGTCTATTGCAGGGAGTGCCGGAACCGGCTGAGAACGTTTCCGCCGCCGGAAAGCCGCAAGCGTCGCGGCCGCCCCGGACGAAAGCGCCTGGCCCGCGTCTGTGCGGTGGCTGAGACCGCCGGAGGTGCGCAATGAGCGCAGCTCTTCAAATGCCCTTGGCGTGGGAATCCACAACCGCTCACGCGGTATGGCAAATCGAGCGCAAACGCGGAGAACGCCGGCCCGCGCCGCGGCCGGATGCGAAGCCCGCGCCGCCATCCCGGCCCCCGGCCAGTCTCGCCTTTTACCGCAGACATACTGAAAGCCTCTTGCGGCGCTACCTCTACGCCTCCATGCAGGTGGGCCGGGCGCCCTCTATTCTGAGTGACCCGGTGGCTCGCGGGTGGGCCTCAAGCCGTCCCGTCCGCACCTTTGAAGATGCCGTGATCTTTGTCCTCGATGTGGAGCGCTGCCTGGCGCAGATCCCGCGCCTCGATCGCCAGATCCTCAGCCGGGTCGTCCTCCAGGAGTACACCCAGGTTGAAGTCGCTGGCATGCTCGGCATGGCGATTCGCACCATGGGCTACAAGTACCCGCTCGCGGTCGATCGCCTCACTGAAAGACTGCTTGCGGCCAGCCTGCTCGTTCTGCCCTTCGGCAGGGCGTCTGATCCGGAAGAAGAGGAGGCTGAGAGCTGATCGTTTCCGCGCGCGGCGCTCGCGGGGCCGGCAAAAACGGCCCCGCGCCGCCTCCGGGCGCTGTCCCGCATCTCGCATCTCGGCGCCGGGCCGGCCGCTCGCCCCGCCATCCGCACCCTGTCTCGGCCATCCACACGAAAGCGTCTGGTGCAAGAGTGCAATTCATGTCGCGTAAAATCTTGATTACACTGTATCAGTGATGGCGGTTCTATGCTGATTCGTTCCCGGGCTCCCCTGCGTCTCGGACTCGCCGGTGGTGGCACCGATGTTTCCCCTTACTGCGATGAGTTTGGCGGAGCCATCGTCAACGCCACCATCGACTACTACGCCTACGCCGCTATCGAGCCTCTCGCCGGCAACGTGGTGGAGTTCCTCTCTGCCGATCTGGGGCAGGGTGCGTCGTATCCTGCGGCCTCTACCCTCGTCAATGACGGCCGCCTCGACCTGTTCAAGGCCGTCTACAACCACGTCGTGCGCCGATACAACCACGGCAAGCCCCTCAGCCTGCGCATCAGCACCCGGGTCGACGTGCCCGCCGGCTCCGGCCTCGGTTCTTCCTCCACGCTGACCGTGGCCATGCTGGCGGCCTACGCCGAGTGGCTCAACCTTCCGCTCGGCGAGTACGAGCTCGCCCATACCGCCTACGTCATCGAGCGCGTCGAGGCCGGTCTCGAGGGCGGCAAGCAGGACCAGTACGCCGCCGCCTTTGGCGGCTTCAACTTTATGGAGTTCGGCGGCAACGGCCAAGTCCTCGTCAACCCGCTGCGCATCAAAGACTGGGTGATCTCCGAGCTCGAGGCCTCGCTGCTCCTCTACTTCACCGGCAAATCGCGTACCTCCGCCGACATTATTCAGGAGCAGTCGCGCAATGTCCGCGACCGCAATTCCGTCGCCCTCGACGCCATGCACGCCATCAAGGACGAGGCCTTCCGCATGAAGGAGTGCCTGCTGCGCGGCGACTTCCAGAGCCTGCAGCAGGTCCTGCGCTCAAGCTGGGAGTCGAAAAAACGCATGGCCAGCCAGATCACCAACGAGAAGATCGAGTCTCTCTACGCTTGCGCTCTCCAAGCCGGCGCTCACTGCGCCAAGATCTCCGGCGCCGGTGGCGGCGGTTTTATGATGTTCCTCGTCGATCCCATCCAGAAGGACAAAGTGACGGCCGCCCTGCACCAAAAGCACCCCGGAGGCACTGCCTACGCCTGTCACTTCACCCCAGGCGGTGTCCAGGTGTGGAGAGTCCCATGAGCATTTCAGCCACTGACGTTGTGCAGCAGAAACTCCGTGAGGGCCTCGGCGTGATCGAGGCCCTTGCCCGCGACTCCGCACTGCACGCTACGCTTGTCGCCGCGGCCGATGTCACCGCCTCCGCTCTGCGCGCCGGACACAAGCTCATGGTGGCCGGCAACGGCGGCAGCGCTGCCGATGCGCAGCACCTGGCCGCCGAGTTTGTCGGCCGCTTCATCGACGACCGCCCCGCGATGCGCGCCGTCGCGCTCACCTCCGACTCATCCATCCTTACCGCCGTCGGCAACGACTACGGCTTCGAGCGCCTCTTTGCCCGGCAGATTGAAGCCCTCGGCCAGAAAGGCGATGTCTTCTTCGCCATCTCCACCTCCGGCAACTCCCCCAACGTGCTGCGCGCGCTCGAGCGCTGCCGCGAGCAGGGAATTGCCGCCATCGGACTCACCGGAAACTCCGGCGGCAAGATGTCTTCGCTCTGCGACTACTGCCTGCGCATGCCGTCCGACGTCACCATGTACATCCAGCAGGCGCATCTCGCGCTCGAACACATCTTCTGCCTGCTCGTCGAGCAGCGTTATTTTGCGGAACCGTCTCGCTGAGTGACGGCAGCCCGGATGCCGTTCAATAATCGATCTGTCGTCCCGTGCGCGCCGCGCGGACAGGCGCGCCGCTGGATCGGCGGCTGCCTTCGCCCGCCTCGCCGGTGCCGCGCCGCCGTCAATTGATCCATGGTCCAGGGAGGGGTAGCAGGATGGAAGCGATCGTTCTTGCCGGCGGTATGGGCGCCCGCCTGGCCGCCCGCCTCAAGGGTATTCCCAAGCCCATGGCGCCCGTCGCGGGCCGGCCTTTTCTTGAGATACTGCTCCGCCAGTTGCGCCGCGCCGGCTGCACCCGCGTGGTGCTCTCTGTCGGCCATCTCCACACCGTCATTCAGCATCGCTTCGGCGCGTCGTTTCACGGCATGGCCGTTGACTACGCGGTCGAGAACCAACCGCTCGGCACCGGAGGCGCCATTCGCCTCGCCCTCGCCCAGGCCATGGAACCGTCCGTCCTCGTCCTCAACGGCGATACATTTCTCGACGCCGACTACGCCGCCATGATGCGCTTTCACGCCCACTGCGGCGCCCCGGTGACCCTCGCCGTCGTGCGCCGCCACGATGTCGGCCGCTACGGCAGTGTCCGCATGCAGGACGGCCGCGTGCTGGCATTTGAAGAAAAAGGCCATGCCGGCTCCGCGCCGGGATGGATCAGCGCCGGAGCCTACGTCCTCGCGCGCAACCTCGAATGGCCGCCCGCCCTGCCGCAGAAATTCTCCATCGAGTTCGACTTCTTCGTCCCCGAGGTCGCGCGTCTGCGTCCGGCCGCCTTCCCCGTCGAGGGCTACTTCCTCGACATCGGCATTCCCGAGGACTACGACCGCGCGCAAACCGAGCTGGCGCGCTTTATTCCTTGACCGCGTAGGCGCTGCGTAGTCGTTCCTTGATCCGCGCCTTTGTCGCCGCATCGGCAAACGCCGCTTCCATCCCCATCAGGTTCGTTCGCAGAAACTCCTCGCTTCCCCAGCCGAACGTCTGTTCCAGTCGCGCGTATTCGCCGGTAAGCGTGGCCGGCGTCAGCATCCGCGTGTCGGTATTCACGTTCAGCGGCACTCCCGCGCGGTACAGCCGATCCACGGGATGCTGCTCCCATGACGCAATGCTTGGAATGATCTGCACGTTGGACGAGGGGCAAATCTCCAGGTGGATTCGCTCCCGCTTCAGATGCTCCACCACATGCGCATCTTCAATGCTGCGCGTGCCGTGGCCGATGCGCGTCGGCTGCAGCGCGCGCAGCGTCTCCATGACGCTCTCGGGGCCGCGGGCCTCGCCCGCGTGCGCCGTGCGCGCCAGGCCGTGCTCCCGCGCATACCGGTACGCCGCTCTGTGCGCATCCAGCGGGAATCCGGCCTCGTCGCCGGCAAGGTCCAGTGCCGCCACGCGGCTCCTGCCAAAAGCCTTCACCAGCCGTGCCGTCTCCATGCTCTGCGCCTCGCTGAAGTGGCGCAGCGTGCACAAGATCAGATTGGCGTCGATGCCGCTGTCGCGGCTCAGTTGCTCCGTTGCGGCATTGACGATCTCCACCACTCGCTCCGCCTTCAAACCCTGCGCTCCATGCAGCAGCGGCGCAAACCGAATCTCCGCGTAGACGACCCCGTCCCGGTCGAGTTGAGAAAACAGATCCGCCGTCACCAGCCGCAGCGACTCTTCCGTCTGCATCAGTTGGATGCCCTTTGGCGCGCGGCTCAGAAAGTCGGCCAGGTTTGTGCACCGCGCCGGCGCAATGAACTCGCGCTCATACTCCTCCCGCGTGATCCCTGCGTCCAGCGCGGATACCGCCGCGTAGCTTAGCGAGCAGTCAAGGTGCAGGTGCAGTTCTACCTTCGGCAGAGGACGCCAATCCATAGGTTCCATCGTATGCCGCCGCAAGCCTCGCCGCCCCGTTACACCACTGCGTTCCGCGCAATCGCCGCGCGGTACCACGCCGCGCTCTGCTTGGGCGTGCGCTTCAGCGTCTTGTAGTCCACGTAGTGGATGCCGAACCGCTTCGAGTACCCATCCACCCACTCGAAGTTGTCCATCAGGCTCCACAGAAAATAGCCCTTGATGGGAAATCCCTCCGCCGCTGCCCGCTGCAGGTGCGTCAGGTGGTTGCGCAGGTACATCACGCGGTCCGTGTCCTCGATGCGCCCGTCGGCCGTCGGCACGTCCGCGGACGAGCAGCCGTTTTCGGTAATGTAAATTGCCTTCGGGCTCCAGATCTCGCTCACATTGCGCACCGTCCAGTAGATGCACTCCGGCCCCAGCTTGAGCCACGGCGACGCCATATGCGGATACGACGCTGGATCGGGCTCGATCGCGTAGCCCCGCTCCGAACCGTCGGCGCGCACATAATTCGGCGTGTACGCGTTCAGCCCCACAAAATCCAGCGCGCTGCCGATGGCCTGCATGTCGCCCGGCTCGATGCGCGGCGCGTTGGCGCCCTCCCGCCGCAGATAGCTCTCCGGATATGCGCCCTCCAGCAGCGTGGTCAGGAACGGCGCGTTCTCCTCGCGCGTGGCCCGCCGCGCCGCTTCCACGTTGGCGCGGTCCTCGATGATCGGCACGCAGATCGTCGCGTTCTCCGCCAGTCCCACCTGCGCCCGCGGCGCGTTCGCCCGGATCGCCTGCACCGCCAGTCCGTGCGCCAGTATGCCGTGATGCCGCACCTGGTTCGCCTCTGCCCGCGGCAGCTTCAATCCCGGCGCAAACTGCCCCACCTTGTAGCCCAGATCCGTAAAACACACCAGCTCGTTCGTGGTCATGAAGTGCTGCACGCGATCCGAGAGCTGCCGCGATACATACGCCGCGTAGTCGCCAAACGCCAGCGCCGTCGCGCGCGACTCCCACCCGCCCGGCAGCGCCGCCGGAAGATCCCAGTGGAACAGCGTCACGTACGGCGTTATCTGGTGCGCAAGCAGCTCGTCCAGCACCCGCTTGTAGTAGTCCAGGCCCGCCTGGCTCGGCTGGCCCTTGCCTTCAGGAAATATCCGCGGCCACGCCATCGACATGCGGTATGCCGTCACGCCCAGGTCCTTCAGCAGCCCCACATCTTCCTTGTACAGATGGTAGGAGTCGTCCGCCACGTCGCCCGTGTCGCCGTGGTACGTCTTGCCCGGCGTATGCGAGAAGATGTCCCACACCGACGGCCCGCGGCCGCCCTCATGCACTCCGCCCTCAATCTGGTAGGCCGCCGTCGCGCATCCCCACACAAAGCCCGGCGGAAACTGCCGTCCCGTGACTGGAGCCTGCCCCTCTGAAAACTGCGGCAGCCCCGCTCCGGCAAGCGCGGCGCTGGCCGCCGCTACTTTGCCAAACTGGCGGCGTGTAAGTCGGGTCATGTTCCTATCGCCCTTTCGCAATCAAAGGGCGATTATAGTCGAGCCGCGGAGCATGCCGCTCCCGCCTCCCGGCGCAGCATCGACCCTCGCGCTCCGCTCCGCCGGTCCCGCGCATCTGCGGCGCGCAGGGGTCGCGGGCTTCTCGGTACCGCCATGGGCAGATCGCCCCGACCGCCTGCGATGTCCCGGTTGCAATCCTCCGGGGATCGCTCGCCGGCCCGCTCCCTGCCTGCATGCAGAAGGGCCGCAGCCCCGAAGGACTGCGGCCCTGGAATCCCCGCCTTGCGTGCCCGGCTTACATCTCTTTTACGCCTTCCACAAAGGCCTTCAGCTTCCGCGAGCGCGAAGGATGACGCAGCTTGCGCAGCGCCTTGGCTTCGATCTGCCGAATCCTTTCGCGGGTCACCTGGAAGCTCTGCCCTACTTCTTCGAGCGTGTGCTCCGAGCCGTCTTCCAGTCCGAATCTCATCTTGATCACCCGCTCTTCGCGTGGCGTCAGTGTCCGCAGCACCTGCGAGGTGTACTCCTTCAGGTTCACCCCGATCACTGCCTCGGAGGGCGAGACGGCCTGACGGTCTTCGATGAAGTCGCCCAGGTGCGAATCTTCCTCTTCGCCGATCGGCGTTTCCAGCGAGATCGGCTCCTGCGCAATCTTCAGCACCTTCCGCACCTTCGCCACCGGAATGTCCATGCGCCGCGCAATCTCTTCGCTTGAAGGCTCGCGCCCAAGCTCCTGCACCAGTTGCCGCGATGTCCGGATCAGCTTGTTGATGGTCTCGATCATGTGCACCGGGATGCGGATCGTCCGCGCCTGGTCGGCAATGGCCCGCGTAATCGCCTGCCGGATCCACCACGTCGCGTACGTCGAAAACTTGTAGCCGCGCCGGTACTCGAACTTGTCCACCGCCTTCATCAGGCCGATGTTGCCCTCCTGGATCAGGTCCAGAAACTGCAGTCCACGGTTCGTGTACTTCTTCGCGATCGAGACCACAAGCCGCAGGTTCGCTTCGATCAGCTCCCGCTTCGCCTGCTCCGCGTCCATGTCCCCCTGGATCATCTCCCGCTGCGTCCGCTTCAGCTCCGCAATTGAAACCCCAGCGTCCGCCTCGATCTTCTCCAGGTCCGTACGGCAGTTCTTCTGCTGCCGCCGGTACTCCTTCTTCAGTTCCTCGCTCTTCGACGCATCGTACTTCTGGTCCAGCGAGCGGATCTGCCGCTCCAGCGTCCGCATCGTGTCCACGGTCTTGTTGACCTTGTCCAGCAGCCGCTTCCGCTCCAGCGCGGTGTACTTCAGCTCGCGCACGATCCGCGATATGTAGACCTTCTCCCGCGCAATCTGCCAGCGCAGCCGTCGCGACTCCCGCGCCTTCGCCTTGTTCCCCGGTGCGATCCCCACCAGCTTCTCGTCAAGCTGTGCGATCTTCTTCTGGTGCTTCACCAGCGAGTCGGTCCGCGTCACCGTCGCCTTTACCCGCGTCTGCACCACTTCCTCGGTCAGCTCTTCCTCGTCGAAGACCACCACTTCCTTCACGTTGCGCACGCCGCGCTTCAGGTCTTCGCCCAGCGCCACAATCTCCCGGATCACGATCGGCGAACGCGAAATCGCCTTCATCACCCGCAGTTGGCCCCGCTCGATGCGCTTGGCAATCTCCACCTCGCCCTCGCGCGTCAGCAGCGGAACCGTGCCCATCTCCCGCAGGTACATCCGCACCGGATCGTTGGTCTTTTCCAGCGTCCCCGGCGTCAGATCCAGCTCGACGTCTTCGCCCTCTTCCAGGTCAAAATCCTTCTCCCCCGGAAACTTCGGAGAGTCCAGCAGGTCGATGCCCTGGCCGCTGATGGTTGTCATCAGATCGTCGAGATCGTCGGCGGAGCCAATCTCATCCGGCAAAGCGTCGTTCACTTCGCCGTACGTCAGATAGCCCTTTTCCTTGCCCGTCTCAATCAGTCCGTGTACGTCGTCTTCGAATTTGTCGTCAATCGCCAAATCATTCCTGCTCTCTGCGGCCTCTCGCGCGCTCGCGCGTTCTGCCCTTTGTCATGGCGGGCTGCGGCGCTTTCACGCAGTCCCGTAAGTTCCTCTCGATTGCCTTCCGCGCATCGTGTCCGTGCATCGCGCGCGCAGTTTTTCTCCCGCCGCTGCCCTGCCGGCGAAGGGCCCTGTCTGGCGCACGCATCCACGCCGCGCGCGGACAACACCGCTCTTCCGCTTCGGCGGACTTGTTTGAACTCGGAACAGGATGGCAACGCTTCAGGTTTCGCCTGGCAAGCCCGCGAGCCGCAGCTCATGTGTGGGGCAAAGGGGCGCGCATCCTCACTGAGATCAATAGATTACCACAACCCCATCCGGCTGCGCCACCCTCCACGCGCCCCGGCATCATCCCCGGCCGGCTCTCTGCGGCCTGCGGCAGGCGCGGACTGCGATTGCCATCCGCCTCCTTCCATTCCATTAGACGCGCGAACGCTCCGCCGCGACGCAGAATTTAACCCCGCGGCCAATTCTCATGGCATTGAGTAACTGCATTTTTATCAACAATATGTATCCAGTATTCCGCCCCGCCGCATGCCTGCCCGCGCGCCCTCGGCCGTACGACGCAAAGTGCAGCGTCGCCTCCGCCCACCCGATCGCCGCTTCATAGCGGCGCACCGGCCCCCGTCGCCCTCAAAGGCCGCCTGCGGACCCTCCCGAAACAGCAGCTCGTACCGCGCCCCTCCGCATCTGCTATCGGCAGGGAGCCTTCAGGCCTTGAAATTTTGTCGGTAGAAGGCCCGCCGCGCTGCTCAAAACTCGCGCGCCGGCCCTATCGTCGCCGCGGCCTTCGGGCCGCTTGTCGTGCGGGCTCTCAGGCCCGCACCCGTGCTTCCGTCCTGGCCGCGGTCTCAGGCCCGCATGGCCGCTCCGGCCATGCCTCCCCGATCGCCGGCCGTGCCGCTAGCCGCCCATGAACATGCCGCCGTTTACATCCAGCACATGTCCGGTAATGTACGACGCCGCATCCGATGCCAGGAACTTCACCGCCTGCGCCACATCCTTCGGCGTGCCCCGCCGGCCCAGCGGAACCGTGGCCAGCATCGCCTTGGTCACCTCTTCGCTCAACACCGCCGTCATCGGCGTTTCAATGTAGCCCGGCGCCACCGCGTTCACCGTGATGCCCCGCGATCCCACCTCGCGCGCCAGCGACCGCGTCAGTCCAATCAGGCCCGCCTTTGACGCGGAGTAGTTCACCTGGCCCGCCTGTCCCGTCCGTCCCACCACGCTGGCAATGTTCACAATCCGTCCCCAGCGGTTCTTCAGCATCGGGCTCAGCAGCGCCTGCGTCAGCAGAAAGGCTCCCGTCAGGTTGATGCCCAGCACCAGATCCCAGTCCGCCGGCTTCATCCGCAGCATCAGGTTGTCCCGCGTGATCCCCGCGTTGTTCACCAGGATCTCCACCTTGCCGAACTTCTCGATCACCGCCTTGGCGCCGGCCTCGATCGACTCCTGGCTCGATACGTTGACCGTGAACGCCGAGGCGTCGATGCCCTGCGCCTTCATCTCGCCCACGGTCTCGGCCAGCTTGGCCTCATTCACGTCCGCCAGCACAATGGCCGCGCCCGCTGCCGCCAGCTCCTCCGCGATCGCGCGGCCAATCCCCTGCGCGCCGCCTGTTACCAGCGCGATTCTTCCCTGTAAATCGCCCATCGTGTCTCCGCTGACCTCATTGCGCCCCCGCAAGCTCAGCGTCGCGGGCCGCGTCTTTCCAGGCCCGATTATAAATCCCGTCCCGCGCGCCTCGTCCTCGCCTTTGCCTGCCGGTGCGTCCCCTGCCTACGCCGTGTCCTTCCACACCAGATACTCGTCCGCCAGCACCGTCACCAGAACCGCCGTCGGAATCGCAACCATCGCTCCCGGTATCCCGCCCAGCGATGAGCCCAGCAGCAGCGACACAAAGATCGCCAGCGCCGGCAGATCCACGCGGTTCTTCATGATCCGCGGCACCAGCCAGGTGCTCTCAAGCTGCATCCAGATCGCGAAAAATATCACCACTCCCAGCACCCGGCTCCAGGAGTCGATCGCCGCCACAAACGCCGCCAGCACGATCGAGACCGTCACCCCCAGCACCGGAACCATGTTCAGCAGACCCGTAATCACGCCCAGGCCGTAGGCGTAGCGCACCCCAAGCGATACATAAAGAATCGTGCTCGCCACACCCAGAATCAGCATCAGGCTCACCTGGCCCACCAGCCACTTCTCCATCCGCTGCGCCGCCCGCCGTAGCGTCTCGTCCAGCCGCGTCCGCCGCTGCGGCGGCAGAAACGACAAGAACCAGCAGTAAGCGCCCTCGCCCTCCAGAATGAAGTAGAGCGTCAGCACAAAGCCCGCCACCACCTCCACCACCGCATTGGCCCAGCCGCTCAGCGATAGCAGCATCGTCCCCGCGGCCCGGCTCAGTGTCGATTGCGTCCACGCCAGCGTCTGCGCCGAGTTCAGGCGGTCGGCCAGCGGGATTCGCCGCAGCCGCTCCAGCAGCGCCGGCAGCCGTTTCGGCATCTCCCCGTCGAATGCCTGCAGGTCGTGCAGCACCGGAGGAATCGCAAGAAAACCAAACACCGTGATCGCCCCCGCCACAACCAGCAGCAGGACCAGGATCGCCGTCGATCCGTGGAAGGGATGCCAGCGACCGACCCGCAGCCGCGACGTGGCCCGCACCACCGGCGTCAGCACCACCGCAAACAGCGCCGCCACGTAGCACAGCGCCAGCATGTCGCGCAGCAGCCACGCCACATAGATCGCCAGCGCCATCGCGAATGCAAACGCAATGTGGCTGCGGACGCGTTGTGCCGGATTCGGTGCGGCTGGGTTCATGGCGTAACCATCCTCGTCGCGGGCGGCGTGTTCGGCGCGGCTTGGCCGCTCACTGGCCGCCGCTCAGAATCGAGCCCACGATCCCGCCCAGCAATCCCGCGCCGCCCATCGCGCCCGTCTGCTCGGCCGGGGCCTTCGGCAGATACTCGTAAATCTGGTGGGCCAGGCGCGAGATCGGCAGCGTCTGCAGCCACACCGTCCCCGGGCCCATCAGTTGCGCCAGAAAGATCCCGTCGCCGCCAAAGATCATGTTCTTGATCCCCGGCACCATCGTGATCTGGAAGCCGACCGACGCCTGGAACGCTCCTACATGGCCCGGATGCACGCGCAGCACCTCGCCCGGCGCCAGATTCTTCTGGATGAGCTCGCCCGACAGCTCCAGCCACGCCGTCCCCATCCCGCCCACCCGCTGCAGCAGAAATCCGTCCCCGCCGAAGATTCCCGCCCCCAGCGACTGCTGGAACCCCAGCGTCACCGTCACCTGCGGCGTCGCGCACAGAAATCCATGCCGGTGCACCAGATACTCCTGCCCCGGCGTCAGCTCCACCGGCACGATGTGCCCGGGAACCTTGGTCGCGAATGAAACCGAACCCGCGTACTGGTAGGCCCGGTACTCCGTCATAAAGATGCTCGCGCCCGCCGCCGCGCGCTTCAGCACTCCAAAAAATCCGCCGCCGCCGCCCATCTGCGTGTGCGTCGTCATCTGGATCGACGCCGTCATCCACGACAGCTCGCCGCTCTCGGAAAACACGCTCTCGTTCGGCTCCAGATCCACCTCAAGTACGGGCATCGTGGTCCCGAGAATCCGGGTCTGCATAGGGAAAGCCTCCTGTCAGGGAACAGTGTATCCAAACCCGCCTCCCGCGTTCCCTGTCTTTTCACTCGTTTTCCCGGTGCGCAATCACGTAATCCTTCACGCGGTCGTAGACCGCGTCGGAAAGCACCCCGCGATCGAGAAGATCGATCTTGCTGCGGTACGGCCGGAAGCGCACAATCCGCCGCGCCCACGTCGCCGTCATCCCCGGCACCTTCAGCAACTCCTCGATGCTGGCGTGATTGATGTCGGCGCGCGCATCGGGCGCAGCCGCCGCCGGCTGCCGCGCATGCGTCGGCCCCGCGCCCGCCTGCGCCAGCCCCAGCGCCAACAACACCGCCGCAAAAACCGCCACCCTTCCCATGCCTCGATTCTCCCTGCGCCGCATGCCCGCCGCTGTGACCGCGCACACCCGCCCGGAGTCGCCCCGTTTCAGTCCCCGGTCGCTGCCTGTTTTTCTCCGTCCGCGGGCTGCACGTTCCGCCTCGGCTCGCATGTTGACCCCGCCGGTCCGCCATCTTCCCCGGCTCCTCCCGCGCGAAACCTGCAACAATATCCGTATGGCGTCTTCCCCCGTTTCTCCGCCCGTCGGCGGCCAGCCCGGCGCCCATCTCCTGGGCCGTACCCGTTCTCTGCTCCTGGTGGCCCTGCTCGCGCTCCTGGTCCTCTGCTGCATCTTCTCCTTCACTACGCAGGAGGCCACCGAATACCTCAACCAGCGCGGCCGCGGAGCCGCGGCCAGGTCGCTGGTTGACATCCAGCCCTGGCAGTCTGCCCATTCCCTTGCCTCGCTTGCCGTCACCGCCGAGGAGATCGAGTACGCCCGCGAGGCCGAGCGCCTTGCCGATCATGAAGTGGACCAGGCCTTCGCCGCCGCCCTGCGCCAGGCGCGCCTCGACACGCAACACAAAAAGCTCACCGGCCAGGCCCTCCTCCTCGCGCAGCGCGCCGCCCAGCTTCAGCAGCTCCGCCAGCAGGACCAGGCGCTCGTCGACAGCCTCACTGCCAAAGAGGGCGCCGGTCAATCCTCCTCCGCCTCCGGCGATCTTGACGTGGCCAAGGCCCAGCTCGGCCTCGACACCGACGAGCTGGCCGACACCCAGCGCGCGCTCGCCCGCGCCTCCGGCGACCACAGCGACCAGATTCAGGAGGAGCTCGCCGCCCACGAAGCGTCCATGAAGCAATATGACAGCCAGGTGGCTGCCGGGGCGCCGATCGCCGTCGTCTCCGCCGCCCTGAACCACACCCTGGCGTCGCGCATCGGGGCCTGGCTCCGCCAGCGCCAGCGCCAGGCCCTCATCGAACAGGCCGAGCAGCAGGCCCAGAGCGATGTGGGCGCCCTGACCGCCGAGTACAACGCGCTCGAGGCCAGGGCCAATGCCGAATCCGCCTCCGGCGGCGCCTCCGATCGCGCCACGCAGTTGACCTCCCTCAAAGACCGCGGCACTGAGCGCGAGATCCTCGGCATCGACGACGATCGCGTGCAGACCGAGCAGCAGCTCGTCGGCGTCTACGCCAAGTGGTCCGCCCAGGTCCGCCTGCAGCACCGCATCCTCCTCCATCTCATCCTCGCTTCCTGCGCCGTCATCCTCGTCATCCTCCTCGGCATGCTGCTGTGTGACGCTCTCGTCCGCCATTGGCTCACCCGCCCCGCCCTTGAAAACCGGCGCATGCGAACCCTGCGCAGCGTCCTTGAAATCGGCATCCAGGCCCTCGGCTTCACTCTCATCCTTCTCGTCGTCTTCGGCGCGCCCCAGGAAACTCCCACCATCCTCGGCCTCGCCACCGCCGCTCTCACCGTCGCCTTGCAGGACTACATCATCGCCTTCCTCGGATGGTTCGTCCTCATGGGAAAAAACGGCATCCACGTCGGCGACTGGGTTGAGATCAACGATGTCAACGGCGAGGTCGTCGAGATCCGCCTCATGACCACCACCCTGCTTGAAACCGGCGGTCCCGTCGAGCAGGGACACCCGACCGGCCGCCGCGTCTCCTTCATGAACGGCTTCGCCATTCGCGGCCAGTACTTCAACTTCTCCACCGTCGGCCAGTGGATGTGGGACGAGATCACCGTGGACGCCCCTGCCGGCGCCGACCTCCACACCGTCATCGACAACGTTCGCAAAGCCGTCGTCGAAGAAACCCGCGACGCCTCGCTCCGTGCCGGCCAGGAGCTCAAGCATGCTATGCACGGCTCCGGGCTCAGCCGCTTCAACGCCGAGCCCGTTGTCGATCTCCGTCCCTCCGGCGGCGGCGTCGAGCTCCATCTCCGCTACGTCACCTCCGCCGCCGATCGCTTCGCTCTCCGCAACCGCCTCTACCTCCGCCTCCTGGAGATGCTCCACGATCCTCCTCCCGCCGGCTCGCAACCCGCCTGAGATTGCATTTGACAACCCGGCGGCTCAACCTTTAGCTTTATTTCCAGATGCAGTCCCTCCGCCATCACGGCCACCACCATCATCATGGAAATCCCATGCCGGCGGACTGCCATGGCCTGAACTGAACGGCCAGAGAGATCGAAAGATTCACCCAAGCCCGCCGGCGACTTCCGCTGGCGGGCTTTTCTCATGCAAACCACAATCTTGAAGGGACAATCCAATCATCATGAGTACTCTTCCGACAATCGACTTCGAAAAAATGGATGGCCTCGTGCCCGGAATCGTGCAGGATGCGCGCACCGGACAGGTCTTGATGCTCGGTTTCCTCAATGAGACCAGCTATGTCAAAACCCGCGAATCCGGGTTCGTTACCTTCTGGAGCCGCACCCGACAGAAGCTCTGGATGAAGGGCGAAACCAGCGGCAATCGCCTCCGCATCCTCTCCGCCTCCACCGACTGCGACAACGATGCCTTGCTCTTCCGCGTCGAAGTCGAAGGTGACGGCCTCGTCTGCCACGAGGGCACCGTCAGTTGCTTCACCAAGCCCATCGCCCTGGCCGCGGAGGTGAACCGTGGCTGACAAACTCCGGCTCGGTATCCCCAAAGGCAGTCTCCAGGACGCCACCATCGCCCTCTTCAAGCGCGCCGGCTGGAATATCTACGCCGATGGCCGCTCTTACTTTCCCTCCATCGACGACGCCGAGATCGAGTGCATGCTGATTCGCGCCCAGGAGATGGCCCGCTACGTCGATCATGGCGTCCTCGACGCCGGGCTCACCGGCATCGACTGGGTCGTCGAGAGCGGTCTCGCCCTTGAGAGCGTCACCACCCTCACCTATGCCAAGCAGAGCCGCCGCAAAGTCCGCTGGGTGCTCGCCGTCCCCGAGGCCAGCGGCTATGAAAAGCCTGAGGATCTCGAAGGCAAAATCATCGCCACCGAGCTCGTGGAAACCAGCAAGCGCTACTTCGCCGCCAGGGGCGTCAACGTCAAGGTCGAATTCAGCTGGGGCGCGACTGAAGTCAAGCCGCCCATGCTCGCCGACGCCATCGTCGAGGTCACTGAGACCGGCAGCTCGCTCAAGGCCAACCACCTCAAGATCATTGATACCGTCATGGAGAGCGAAACCCACCTCATCGCCAGCAAGGCCACGCTCACCCACCCCTGGAAAAAACAGAAGATCGATCAGATCTCGACCATGCTGCGCGGCGCCATCGACGCTCAGTCCCTCGTCGGTCTCATGCTCAACGTCAAGCGTCCTGACCTGCAGGCCGTGCTTGCCGTGCTTCCCGCGCTCAACTCGCCCACCGTCTCTCAGCTCAGTGACTCCGAGTGGGTCGCCGTCAACACCATCGTCGAAGAGCGCGTCGCCCGTGACGTCATCCCGCGCCTCAAAACCGCCGGCGGCGCCGGCATCGTCGAGTACCCCCTCAACAAGGTCGTGCTCTGATCGCCCGCGCCTCGGCATCGCACTGCGAAACTCATGTGAGGTTCTGCCATGTTGTCGAATGAGTCCGGAAAAGAGGCCTTCCGCCGCTTCAGGAAGCGGAAGCCCTCCGCCGGCATCTACGCGGTGCGCTCCATCGTCCCCATGCCTCCGCGCGATCGAAAATGGATGCATCACTCTATGCGAGAGAAACCATGAAGCTGATCCGAATCAATGGCCGCGGCCGTCAGTCCGCGGCTCAAACCATGGCCGCCCTTGAACGCCGCGGCGGCGCTGCGCTCGATCGTGTGATGCCCGGCGTAAAGCGCATCGTCAATGATGTACGCCGCCGCGGCGACCGCGCCCTGCTCCAGTATGCGCGGCGTCTCGACGGCCTCGCCGGCCCTGACGCCCTGCGCATCTCCTCCGAGGAGATGGCTGCCGCGTGGCAGGCCCTCGATCCCGCTCTTCGCGATGCTCTGCGCACCTCCGCCGCGCAGATTCGCGCCTTTGCCAAACGCCAGCTTCCCAGGTCCTGGAGCTCCGCGCCCGTCGCCGGTCTCGTCACCGGCCAGTTGGTGCGCCCCCTCGGCGCCGTGGGCTGCTATGTGCCCAGCGGCCGCCATCCTCTGCCTTCAACCCTGCTCATGACGGCCATTCCTGCGCAGGTCGCAGGCGTCGCGCGCATCGTCGCGGTCTCTCCCCGGCCCGCTCCTGAGACCCTGGCCGCCGCCCATCTGCTCGGCATTACGGAGTTCTATCGCCTCGGCGGCGCTCACGCCGTTGCGGCTCTCGCCTACGGCGCCGGCGCCGTCCCGCGCGTTGACAAGATCGTGGGCCCCGGCAATCTCTACGTCACCGCCGCCAAAAAACTGGTGGCCTTCGACTGCGCCATTGACATGCTCGCCGGGCCTACTGAGATTGTGGTCGCCGGCGAAAGCGGCAGCCCCGCCGCCATCGCC
>JAKCDN010000344.1 GCA_021841795.1 Acidobacteriota bacterium
GAGCTACGGGATCGAGGTGGCGCGGCTGGCCGGATTGCCGGCGGCGGTGATCGAGCGGGCCAAGCACGTACTGCGGCAGCACGAGAGACAGGAGCGGCAGAGCGTGGAGGTGGAGACCAAGCCCGAACCGATGCAGATGACGATCTTCACGCCGCTTTCGCAGCGGATCGTGGACCGGATCGCGGCGACGGACGTGAATGCGCTGACGCCGCTGCAGGCGCTGAATCTGCTGGAAGAGCTGCAACAGGAGCTGAAGGAGAAGAGATGAAAGAGAGCTTGCGTCAGGCCGCGGGCAGCCTGCTGGTGGTAGGGGTGGAAGGCAAGGAACTGACGGGAATGGAGCGGTCGTGGCTCAGGCTGGTGCGCCCGGCGGGGATCATTCTGTTCAAGCGCAACATCGGCGACCGGGAGCAGACGCGGGCGCTGCTGGCCGATGCGCGGCGATACTGCGGGACGCACAGCGCGGCCTTTGTGGATGTGGAGGGCGGGACGGTGGACCGACTGCGCGAGGCGCTGATGCCGATTCCGTCAGCTCAGGCGGTGGCAGCGGCGGCGCGGGCAACGGGCCGGCCGGCGACGGCGCGCGAACACGGCGAGCTGGTGGCGCGCGCGGCCAAGGCGTTCGGGTTCAATGCGTCATTTGCGCCGGTGCTGGACCTGGGGCTGCCGGAGTCGCAGAAGGTGATGGAGTCGCGGTGCGCGGCGGCGACCGGGGCCGGCGTGACGGCATACGCGGGCGAGTTTCTGGCAGGACTCAGGGCGCAGGGCGTGGCGGGATGCGGCAAGCATTTTCCCGGACTCGGGGGAGGCCGACTGGACTCGCACCTGGAGACGCCGAAGATCGAGCGCACCTGGCGGCAGTTGTGGAAGGAAGACCTGGAGCCGTATCGCGCCCTGCGCGCGGCGATGCCGATGGTGATGGTGAGCCACGCGGCGTATCCGCTGACGGCCGATCCGGCGCGGCCGGCAACGGTGTCGAAGTTCTGGATGCAGACGGTGCTGCGCAAGCGCATCGGGTACCGGGGCATGGTGGTCTCAGACGATCTGGAGATGGGCGGAGTGGCGAAGTTCATGCCGATCGGAGAGGCGGCGGTTGCAACCATCCGGCTGGGGGCGGAGATTGCGCTGATCTGCCATCGTCCCGAGCCGATATTCGAGGCCTACGAGGCGCTGATCCGGGAGGGCGAGCGGTCGGCGGCGTTCGGCAAGGTGCTGATGGGGCGCGCGCGCGAGGCGGGGCGCAAGCGGGCGAGGATCTTCGCGGCGGGCATGCCGGCGGCGCTGAGCGCGAAGCAGTTCGAGGCGCTGCGCGGGCGCATTGGGCGCTTCGGAGAGTTGGTGGCGAAGGCCGCGGCGCAGGGGCAGGCATGAAGGCATGCGCAATGACGGTAGCCGGCGTCATGAGCGGCACGTCGGCCGACGGGATCGACGTGGCGCTGGTGCGGATCGTGGCATCGTCTGCGCGCGCGGGCAGGCGCGCCGGCGCCATCGCGGCCCCGCAACTGAGGCTGATGGCGCACGAGCATTTTGCTTATCCGGCGACGCTGCGGCGGGCGGTGCTGGCGGCCATGAATGCAACATCGACTGCAACGGCGGAGCTGGCGCGGCTGAACTGGCGGCTGGGCCTGGCCTATGCCGAAGCCGTGAAGGAGACCGCGCGCAGGCACGGGGCGCGGCTGGATCTTGTGGGCTGCCACGGTCAGACGCTGTACCACCAGGCCCGCGCGGAGCGGTACCTTGGGCGGAGGTTTGCGTGCACGTGGCAGGCGGGTGAGGCACAGGCGATCGCGGCGGAGCTGGGAGTAGCGGTAGTCTCGAATTTTCGTCCGGCGGACATCTTCGCGGGCGGACAGGGCGCGCCGCTGGTGCCGCTGCTCGACGTGGCGCTGTTTGGCGACGCGAAACGGGGACGGGTATTGCAGAATATCGGCGGCATCGCAAATCTGACGGCGATTCCGGCGGGCGGCGCAGGCGAGGCGGTGCTGGCATTCGACTCGGGGCCGGGCAATATGGTGATCGACTGGCTGGCGCAGCGGCTATTCTCGAAGCCGTACGATCGCAACGGCGCTATGGCAGGCCGCGGAAGAGTGCTGGAGCCGGTTCTCAAGGCGGCGCTGCGGCATGCGTTCTTCACGCAGCGGCCGCCGAAGACGGCGGGGCGGGAGCAGTTCGGCGCGGCGTATGCGGAGCGGTTTCTGGAGGCGTGCCTAGCGCAGTCAGGCACGGCAGAGGACGCACTGGCGACGGCCACCGCGCTTACGGCAGAGACGATCGCGCGCAGTTACCTGCGGTGGGTGATGCCGCGGATGAAGGGACGCGGCGTGGATTACATCGTATCGGGCGGCGGAGCGCGGAATCGCACGCTGATGCGGATGCTGGCCGAGCGCCTGGAGCCGCGGGGATGCACGCTCAGGGACAGCGAGGCGTTTGGCATGCCGGTGGAGGCCAAGGAGGCGGCGGCGTTTGCGCTGCTGGCGTGGCGCACATGGCATCGGCAGCCGGGCAATGTGCCGCCGGCGACGGGGGCGAAGCGCGGCGCGATCCTGGGACAGATCAGCTATGCATGAGACTCTCCGGCAGGATGGGCCTGGGGGCCGGGCGATCGGCGCGGCGCGGGCAGGTTTGAAGCTCCGCGCGAGACCACGGCGGATGCTTCGACTGCGCGGGCCAGGGCGGACTCCAGCCGGAATGACGGTGCGGACCTTGAGCCGGCCGATGCTGTTGCTGTTGCTGTTGCTGGCGGGCTGCCGGGGGGCGCGGAGCGATCCGAATACGGTGGTTTTTCTGATTGAGTCGAGTCCGACGAGCCTGGATCCGCGGGTAGGAACCGACTTTGCCTCAGAGCACATCGACGAGCTGCTGTTCGACGGGCTGGTGCGGATCGACGATCAACTGCACTTTGAGCCGGCGCTGGCGGAGCGGTGGGAGCAGCCGGACGCGAAGACCTGGATCTTCCATCTGCGCGCGGGCGCGCACTTCAGCGACGGCCGGGCATTGACGGCGCGCGACGTGGTCTGGACCTTCCATTCGATGGGCATTGGAGGGACGGCGGCGACGGTAATCTCTCCTAAGGCGGCATCGTATGCGACGGTGGCGACGGTGGAGGCGCGCGGAGCGGAGACGGTGGTATTCCACCTGCGGCAGCCGGATAACTTTCTGCTGACGAATCTGTCTTCGCGGGCGATCGGGATTGTGCCGGAGGGCAGCGGGAAGGAGTTCTGGCGCAAGCCGGTGGGAACGGGCGCGTTTCGCATGGTCAGCCAGCGCATCGATCAGGACGTGGTGATCGAGCGCAACCCGCTGAGCTGGCGGAGCCCGGCGCGGATCGTGCGGGTACGTTTTGCGGTTGTGCCCGATGCCATCACACAGTCT
>JAKCDN010000345.1 GCA_021841795.1 Acidobacteriota bacterium
GTTACTGATTGTTGGCCTTTTTACCGCCCTGGCGGCGGTTCCGCTGCTCGTCGACATTGCCGTGGCCATCGCCTCAACCAAAGCTCCCATGCTGCTCAAACAGGGATTCTGGGTTGCCATGCACGAGGGGCGAACTGACTTCTGCATGCTGCTCGGACTTCTTGCCATTCTTCTGCTTGGTGCGGGAACGATCTCGCTGGACGCATTCTACTTGAAACGGAAAGGATAATCGGAATGGAACTCACCACACGCAGCCTGTGGACTTTGATCCACGGCATAGGCTTCGGCGGGCTCTACCTGCTTGCCTGCTCGGGTGCACTCGTCGAGCTCTGTCGCTGCTACACGGCGGGTAATCAGACGCCGCTTACTGAAGACGACGGAAGATTTCTCCGCATCTACCTCGTCGCGATGTCCGCTCTCGCATGGTTGGCCGTGCTCACCGGCGCGTACATCGTTTATCCGTGGTACCGCGCAACGCCGCCGCCGGGAACTGCAAATCTGGCCGCATTTCCCCAGCGTCTGCTGCTGGCGAGCCCTTCAACAAGCGCCTGGCACTCCATCGGCATGGAGTGGAAGGAGCACGTGGCCTGGCTGGCCCCCATCTGTATCACCATGGCCGCCGGAGTTGCTCTGCAGTATGGGCGCAATCTCAAAGACCATCCCCAGTTGCGCAGAACCGTTCTTGGATTCGTGTGGATATCTCTCCTCGCCGCCGCCATCGCCGGCGTCTTCGGCGCCATGATCAACAAGAGTGCCCCAGTCAACGGCGGTTCCGTCATTCATATCGTTCAGGGAGAACAAAAATGAGCGCTCAATACACTTCCGTCCCCGCAACTTCTGCCGCACAACCAGATGGAGCCGGCGCAGCAGCCATCCTTGCCGCAGGCATCGGCGCTCTTGCTCTCGCCGTCTTTGCCATCCTCGGCGATCAATCCACCGCGTTCAAAAACCTGATGATCTTCTCAAAGCCCACCGGCCCGCTATCCGGTGTCACGACCTGCGCGATGGTTCTGTGGCTTGCCGCATGGGGTGTTCTCCACGCCCGCTGGCGCAGTCGCAGCGTAGATCTCGCGCGCGTCAACGCCATTGCGTTTGCGCTGCTCATCCTGGGTTTTCTGCTCACCTTTCCGCCCATCGCCGATCTCTTCTGACCGTGGGCGGAAAGTCTAATCGACTTTCCTCAGCCAGATATCCCGAAACGACACCTTGCAGGGCGTCCCCTCAATCTGCAAGCCGAACAGCCCGGAGACATTGTTCGTAGAATCCCGGTCGTCGTCCACGAGCACTGCCATTAACTGCCCGTTCAGGATGTGCATGATCACGCCGCCGCGGGCAATGATGGTGTACTGATTCCATGCCCCGTCCTTGACGAATGCGCCCAGTTGCGCGCGATCGCCGATCGTCCCCACAAGCCGCGGAAATTTGCCGGGCTCGGACTCGACCACCTGCCCGCGCCACGCAACAATCCCGAGCGATGTGTTCTGCGAGTAAAGCTGCCCGCTGTACTGCTTGGCGCGCTCGTTGACCGGATACCAGAAGTCAGCCTGTGGCCCAATCATCACCCAGCGCGGGTCGAGCGGCGGCTCGCCCTTGCCGGCCGTGCGTCCGGGGGGAATCCCGGTGCTGCTGCGGTACTGTACTCCGCTGCCTCCGCCGCGCTCCACCTTGATCTCAAGCTTCAGGTCGAAGTCTCTAGCCGTAACTCCGTGATAGACGAGAAAGGTATTGCCGGCGACATGCTCTTTCGTCGACACGCCCACAATCGCGCCGTCCTCCACGCTCCACACACCCGGACGGCCGTCCCAACCTGCGAGCGTCTTTCCGTCGAAGAGGGATATATACCCAGTGTGGTCGGAAAAATCCATCGCGTCGGGCTCGATAAAGACCCCTTTGCGCTGGCCGGAAATATCTGGCTTCACCTTCAGCAACTCGCTGCGATCCGGCTGCGCAAGACTGGTCTGGCTCTGCGCGGCAGCCGTGTGCGGCGCGGCAAAGAGCATGAGCGCGGGCAGAATCCCCAACCCTCGAACTGCAAGAACCTTGAATGGGTTTCGCATTGAATGATTCCGAAGTAGCTCAATTCATTCGAGAGCCGGCCATAGCGCGCTGAACGCCGCCGGCCGGGCTCACGCCGACGCAAAGAGTCAATACACTTCTGACCGCACGCCCTCCGGAATCGGCACATGTTTCAGCAGGCCCAGTTCGCCGGCCAGCCATTCCAGCTTTGCGCGGGTTGCTGCCGTGGGCGGCACCAGCGGCAACCGCACCGCGTCGCTACAGCGCCCCATCAGGCTCAGCACGGTCTTAACCGGCCCCGGATTCGACTCCCAGAAGTTGGCCTCGAACAGCCGTGCAAATCGCCGCTCCAGATCGCGCGCCTCATCCCATTTATTCTCTAGCGCCGCACCGATCATCCGCGTCACCTCTGCCGGTGCCTCGTTCGACGCCACGCTGATCAACCCGTGCGCGCCCACGGCAATCGCCCCCAGCGCCAAATTGTCGTCCCCTGAAAAAATCTTAAACTCACGCGGCATCAGATGTGCCAGTTCGGTAAACTGCGTCAGCTTCCCGCTTGCCTCTTTGATGGCCTGGATATTCGAGGCTGCCGCGGCCAGACGCGCCACAGTCTCTGGCTCCAGGTTCGCGGCTGTACGTCCCGGCACGTTGTACAAACACACAGGTAGCGGATCCACCTCGCGCGCAAGCGCCAAAAAGTGCTGGAACTGCCCCTCCTGCGTCGGCTTGTTGTAGTAGGGATTTGCCGACAGTACTGCCGCCACGCCGGGCACGCGCCGCAACAGCGCCGCCTGCTTTAGCAACACGCGCGTGGCGTTATGCGTGCAGCCGGCCCACACCGGCACACGCCCGGCCGCTGCATCGATGACAAGACGAATGGTGTGCAGCCACTCCTCTTCGTCCAGCGTCGCCGCCTCGCCCGTCGACCCGCAAACCACCAGGAAATCGATCCCCGATTCGACCTGCCAGTTCACCAGCGACCAAAGCGCCGGCTCATCCACCGTTCCATCGCCCCGGAACGGCGTAACAATTGCAGTACCGCAGCCTCGAGTTTCCATATCATTTCAAGTTTATAACGCAGGTGCGAGCCTGCGAAGAAGACCGTGGACGCTTGCCGCCAGAATTCAGCGAAGGCCGCTCCGTCGAATCAATGACGAGAACCTGCACCGCCCCCCTTGAAGACGCCCGTTCAATTCCAGGTTGCTCTTCTGGGGCGATGAAAACGACGCCTTCTCCGCGCGGTTTCTGCAGTGCGCGGTTCGTCCGGCGTCCACTTCGGTTCTTCATCGGAATTGCAGCCACCCGGTCAGGGTCTGGTTCACGATGATCCAACCGCGGGCTCAGGCGCA
>JAKCDN010000346.1 GCA_021841795.1 Acidobacteriota bacterium
CTTCACCTCGCCTGAGGCCGAGGCCGTGAAAAAAGAGATCTGTTCCGTGGGCAAAAAACTGTGGATGCGCCAGTTTGTTGACGGCAACGGCGGCAATATCTCCTACCGCATCGGCCCCAACGAGGTGCTCTGCACGCCCACCCTGGTCAGCAAATACGACCTCACTCCTGAAGACATCGCCCTCACCGATCTTGACGGCGTGCAGGCCGCCGGGAACAGGCCCCGCACCAGCGAGCTGCTCCTGCATCTGGAGATCTATAAAGCGGTCCCTGAAGCCAAAGCCGTCGTGCACTGCCATCCCCCTCACGCCACCGCCTATGCCATCACCGGGCGCGTGCCTCCCAATCTCATCATTCCCGAGTTTGAGGTCTTCGTCGGCAAGGTCGCCATCTCCCCTTACGAAACCCCGGGAACCAAGGCCTTCGCTGAAACCGTGCTGCCTTACGTCAAGCAGCACAACACCGTGCTCCTGTCCAACCACGGCATCGTCTGCTGGGCCGATACCGTCACCCACGCCGAGTGGTACGCCGAGGTGCTCGAAACCTATTGCTGGACCCTCATGCTGGCCTCCCAGCTCGGCGCTCCCATCTCGCAGATCTCCGAGCAGCACGGCTCTGATCTGCTCGCCATCAAGAAAAAACTCGGCCTTCCCGACATCCGCTTTGACGCCTCGCGCATGCAGGAGTGCCAGTTGTCCGACCTTGAGGTGCCAAGCTCCATTGCCATCGAGCCCACTCCCTGCGACGGCCCCGGGCGAAGCGCCTCCGCCGTCGCATCCGCTGACCTCGACGCGCTGGTCAGGTCGGTCACCGACGCCGTGATGGACGCAATGGGCAAGTAATCCACGCGCGGCCAACTGAAGCCCGGAGACTTCAACATCAGGATCAGGCGTGCTACGGACAGACGATGAAAGCTGCTGAACGGCAACTGCGAATCCGCCAGATGCTTGAGTCCCGGGACTTCATCGACTCCGAGACCCTTGGCCGCGAGCTCGACGCATCGGAGTCGAGCGTCCGCCGCGATCTTGACATCCTCGAGCAGGAAGGCGTCCTCAGGCGCGTCTACGGCGGCGCCGTCAGTGTGCAGGTGCCGCCCACCCGCGCCTTTGATTACGCCGTCGAAAGCGTGCGCCTCAGCGACGAAAAGAGCCGCATCGGCAGGCTTGCCGCCGGCCTCATTGAAGATGGGCAGACCGTCATCCTCGACGGCGGGTCGACCGTTGCCGCCGTCGCCGGCCAGTTGGCCTCGAAGTCTCTGCACATCGTCACCAACTCCCTCCCCATTGCCGAGGGGCTCGAATCGCTGCGCAATATCGAGCTGACCCTGACCGGCGGCTATCTCGACCCCCGTTCCCGCGTCCTTCTCGGCCCCTTCTGCGAGCAGATGCTTGGCGCCATCCGCGCCGACGCCGTCATCATGGGCATCGGCGGCATCAATGAGACCGGGCTCAGCAACAACAACACCCTCGTCGTAGGCTCGGAGCAGAAGATGATCGCGGTGGCTGCCCGGGTCATCATCGTGGCCGACCATACCAAGTTCGGACGCGGCGGCATGATTCCCGTGGCCCCGCTCGCCGCCGCTCACATCGTCGTCTCCGACGCCGCTTTGCGCCCCGAGTACGTGGCCATGTTGCGCGACCACGGCATTGACGTGCTTCTGGCATAATCGCAGCGGGCCTGCGCGCGCGCCCTATGCCTGTTCCCGCGCGTCCGCTCCGGAGGCTGCATGCGGATTGAAGCCGGCGACGTGCTGCTTGTCATGGACGTGCAAAACGACTTCTGTCCCGGCGGCGCGCTCGCCATCCCTCGCGCCGATGAGGTTGTCGCGCCCATCCTGAGCGTTGCGCCGCTCTTCTCCCACATCGTTCTCACCCAGGACTGGCACCCTCCCGATCATGCCTCCTTCGTCACCGCCCATCCCGGCCGGGAACCGTTTGCCTCCATCCAGCTTCCTTATGGCCCGCAGACGCTCTGGCCGCCGCATTGTCTGCAGGGCGATCACGGCGCGGAGTTTCATCCCGCCCTGCGCCTGCCACAGGCCGAGCTCATCCTGCGCAAGGGCTTCCGCACGCACGTCGATTCCTATTCCGCCTTCTTCGAGAACGATCGCGTCACTCCCACCGGCCTTGCCGCCTACCTCCGCGAGCGCAACCTCGGTCGCATCTTCCTCTGCGGCCTCGCCTACGACTTCTGTGTAGGCTACTCCGCCATCGACGCCCGCCGTCTTGGCTTTTCTGCTCTCGTCCTCCGCGATGCCTGCCGCGCCATTGACCTGAACGGCTCGGCCGCCGCCATGGATGCGCAGCTTGCCGCGGCCGGCGTAGCCGTAATCGCGCTCGACCGGCTCTCTGCCTGAGCCCGCGCGCAACTCCCTCGGCACGCGGCGGCAAACCCCTCGCCCTTGCCCCGCCGATTCTTCCTCGGCTCGAAGCCCGCAGCCCTTGCCCCTCCGCATCCGGCAAGCTCCCGTCTCTGCAGCTGCGATCCGGCCCGCTGTCTCCGGCCTCCGCGCGGCTTCATGCTGACGCTCCAGCCGCCGCTATCGCCTGCGGAAATGTTGTAGTCTTTTGAGGGGCTGCCCTGTCTCTGCCATTTCTTGACAGCAGCCTCGGTGCCCCATTTCCATGTCCCGCAACTTCTACATCCTCGCCGCCACTCTGGGCTTCTTCGCCCTCGTCTCGGGCGGCATGGCGCTCGTGCCCTCCGGTTTTCAGCCCGGCCTGCCCGCCAACGGAACCCTCTGGCGCACCGTCGCTCTGCTGCTCCTCCTCGCCGCCCTGGTTTCGGCCCTCATCGGTGTCATGAGCCACCTCTTTGAGCAGGTGGACCGCCGCAGTGAACAGGCCCGCCGCGCCGCCCGCCGGAGACGCCGTCAGCCATAAAGCGCGTCCGCTCGCTAAAATAAGAAGGTGCGGGTCATTGCCCGCTCAGGATTGAGCTGACGACGATGTACGAAGTTACCGTGGAGGCAGACTTCTCCTCCGGCCACTATCTCCGCAATTACAAAGGCAAGTGCGAAAATCCGCACGGCCACAATTACAGGGTCCGTGTGACGCTCGCCGGCGCCGAGCTTGACGCCGCCGGGCTGCTGCTCGACTTCAAGCTGTTAAAGCAGGTGCTCCGCCCTGTCATCGAGCGCATCGACCATCAGATGCTCAACGATCTTGAGCCCTTCACCGTTCTCAACCCTTCGGCTGAGAATCTGGCCCGCTACTTCTACGACGAGACCAATCGGCATCTTGCCGATGTCACTGCCGGCCGCGTGCGCGTCAAGGACTGCACCATCTGGGAAACCGATACCACTACGGCCACTTACTACGAGTAGCCGTGCCGCATCCGC
>JAKCDN010000347.1 GCA_021841795.1 Acidobacteriota bacterium
GGCTGCCACTGGCGCCATCAATGCTTGCTTCGGACATCTTCGTCGCCGGGTCAAAGGGCACGAACTTGATCAATCTGGGGGCATCGGGGACGGGCTTGTCCGCGGCGGCGGACCGGATGGCGCCATCTACCGGGTCCTGTCCACCGTCTGAACTTGCCAGGGCGGCGAGCGCCAGAACATGGGCCTCATCGGATCCCGGCATGGCATGAACGGTCGTCACCCGCAGTTCGTTCTGGGTCAAGGTCCCTGTCTTGTCGGAGCACAGGACGTTCATCGTCGCGGCTTCATCGACTGCCGAAAGCCGGGTGGGAAGAATGCCCTCTTTTGCCAGAGCCCGCGCGCCGAGCGCGGCCGCGAGCGTAAAGGTGGCCGGAAGCGCCACCGGGATGGAGGCCAGGACCGCCGTCAGAATGAGGGGGACGATTTCCGCGAGGGGCATCTTCAGAAAGGCGGCATAGGCCACCAGGAGCACGATGATGACGCCGTTGAAGGCTGCAAGGTTGCGCACCACGCGCAGCACGGCCTTCTGCTGGGAGCTTACGACATGGGCGGTGCGGACAAGTTCGGCCGTGCGTCCGAACTTGGTGCGGATTCCTGTGGCGGTGACTTCGGCTTCGGCTTCCCCGCGTCGGACCAGCGCTCCGGCATAGGTCTGTGCCCCTGCACCGGCTTCAATGGGAACCGATTCGCCCGTGAGCATGGACTGGTCGAGCAGGACTTCGCCGCCGGTGAGGTGCACATCGGCGGCGACCACGGCGCCGAGGGAAAGCTTCACCAGATCGCCCGGCACCAGCTCTGCAGCGGGCAGGGTTTTCCACGCGCCGTCGCGCCGTACCGAGGCGTTGAGCGCGAGCCGTGACTTCAGGGCCGCAAGTGTGGCCTGCGCGCGGCTCTCCTGGAGCAGCCCGAGAGCGGCATTGAACACCAGCAAGAGGGCGATGATCGCCGCCTCGACATATTTGCCGAGGGCGATTTCAAGAACGATCGCAGCCTCGAGCATCCAGGGAACCGGGGCCCAGAATTTTTCAAGCGCCATACGAAAGGGATGCACGCTCGTATCGGGCATCGCATTGGGTCCGAACTTCTGCAGGCGAAGGCGGGCTTCGTCGCTTGTCAGGCCCTTGGGCGCGTCGGCAGGGGTGGAGCCGGGGGGCTGGCCGTCAGCGGCCGCTGGTGTGTTCGAGAGAGGATTGCTCATGGCTTAACCCTACGCCCTTCATGCGGAATTTGCGCAAGACGTATTGACCTGCGCGCCGGCACGCATAGCCCGTTCCGGCTCCGCCGGCGAGCCGTCAGTGCCTGCTGTGCGCGCCGTCAAAGCCGCCAACCTCGGCACGCCCGAAACGCGCCTTGCGGGAAGGCCCGGGGGACCTGTGGGATGGGGGCCGAGCGTTGCGACGAGGGGTCCGAATGCGCGCGCCCTTCAAAATCGTCAATGAAAACAAGCAAGTATAAATCCTCGACGCGATTTGGGCCGTGGCTGGCCAGGCGCGCTTCGTGGCCTAACCCGAAGTTCGGGCGATCTGCGATCATAATTTCCCGATATCTCAATGGGTTGAGCCGGCTTTGAAGGTACGGTTTCTGTCTACAGATGGATTTGCGCGATGAGTTCGAGCGCGCGTCGCTGCTGGGCATTTGCGGTGGTGACGACTTCGAAGGTGGGCTCCTCCTGTGTGGCTTGAGGTGCGCGGCAGGTGTTGCGCACGATGCTCGCCAGGTCCTGGAGCAAGGTCTGGAAGCTGTGCACGGTCGTACCGTCTTCGAGCGTACGGCTCGCGACCTTGGCCAGCGCCTTGGCGGAGCGCCTGGCGGGAGCGACCGGATCGCGCGTGGCCTTGGCGGCCTGCTCGGTGTCGGCGAACATCACGTCGCGCCAGGCCTCGCGCATGTGCCACTCGACGTAGTAGGCCAGCATGCACAGCAGGATGTGCGCGCGGACGCGGTCGGCGGTGCGGTGATGGATGGGACGTACCTTCAGGTCGACCGTCTTGAGCGACCGGAACGCCCGCTCGACATTGGCCAGCGCCTTGTAGCTGCGCACGCACGCAGGGCCGTCCATGTGCTCGGCGGTCAGCGACGTGCGGATGATATAGATGCCATCGAGTGCGGCCTCGGCACGGATGCTCTCGGCATTGCGCGTCCAGCTTAGCGTACCGTCTTCGATGACGAGATCGAGGTGCTTGGCTACCTTGTACTGGTTGATGACGCGGCCGACGGCCACGCCGATCTTGTCCTGGCCGACGAGCCTGCCGGAGCGTACGCGGTCACGAACCTTCTCCAGGCTGCGCTCGGTACAGGCCAGCAGATCTTCGCGCTTGTGCGCCCGCAGCGCGGCCAGATCCGGGTTGCGGCACGCCACCAGGCGCTCGCCGGGATAATCCGGCGACGTAATCTCTAGGAGATTGCGCTCATCAAATAGCCCAAGCTGCAACTGTCCCTGCTCAACGAGCCCGCGGATCGATGCACTCCTGAGGGCGGTGATCCAGTCCACGCCGGGGTTCTGGCGCAAATCCTTGATCGCCTTGGAACTGATCATGCCCCGATCGCCGACCATTACCATGTGCTCGATACCAAACTGCGTGCGCAGACGCTCGACCTCGGGCAGGAAGGTCTGGCTGTCGGCCACATTGCCCTCAAAGACCGAGACCGCCACAGGGCAGCCGCGTGCATCGGTGAGCAGCCCGTAATTGACCTGCAGCATGCCCTTCTTGCCGTCACGGCTGTAGCCGAGCTTCGCCAGCGGGCAGGTCAGCCCCTCAAAGTAGCTCGACGACAGGTCGTAGAGCACAAGGCCGCCTTCCCTGAGGTGGCGCGCTGCGAGCTTTTTCTGGATCGCGTCCTGGTGTGCGAGCAGCCAGTCCATGGCGCCGTACAGATCGTTCTCATCGGCATCGGCCACGCCGAAGTCCTGTGCGAGTGTCGTGCTGTGCCACTGGCGGGTCGTGGCCAGTTTGGTGTTGGGGCTCACAATGCGTGCGGCAATCATCGCCAGCACCAAATCGCGCTGGCGTGAAGACTTCGACCCCAGCAGGCAGGACATGTCCAGGGCCCGCATGGCCGAAGCGACGGCCTGTACGGCGCCGTGGGGGCGTGATCTGACAACCTCGAAGGCCTGATTGACGGGCACAAAAGTCTCGCCCTGCAAGCTGCGGCGAATGATTTCGATGAGAGGGGGCGGCAGATGGGAGAGGTTGCCCAGGGTCTCGTTTTTGACCGTGCCGCCCTCGCGATAGCTACGGCGCAATAGATGCGTCAGATAGGTGCGCCCCTTGTAGGTGCGCTTTGTGGTGACGACGTGGGCTGTCCCGGTTCGTGCTGGCATGCTTGGCACTATAGG
>JAKCDN010000348.1 GCA_021841795.1 Acidobacteriota bacterium
GAGCGGCGCTAGGCGCCCAGGCGGGCAGCCATGTGCATGCCGGCGGGAGCAGGCTATTTTCGCGTGAGCGCAGCGATCCGTGCGGCCTCCGCGGGCCACTCGGCGGCCAGTTTTTCGCGGTTTCCGCTCTCATAATCGGCAAAGTCGAAGCCGGGCGTGACGGTGCAGCCGAAGAGCGCCAGTTTGCCGCCTTGCAGCAGGCGCTCACCCTGCCATACGCCAGCGGGGACGAGAATCTGCGGCCGCTGGCCACGAGCCAGATCGGGTCCGAGAGTGATGAGCGCCGAGCGCCCGTCAGGGTAGAGGAGGAGCATCTCGACCGGATCGCCGAGATAGAAGTGAAAGATCTCGTCGGAGGCGACGCGGTGCATCTCCGAGAAGGTTCCTTCTTCGAGGAGGTAGTAGATGGCCGTGCTGTGCGCGCGGGGGCCGCGGGGAAGGCGGAGGCATTCCGGGGCGGTGTAGGTGCGGCGGTACCATCCGCCTTCGACCGGATGCAGTTCGAGCCCGAGCAGGGATTTAATCTCTTCGGCGGTCATTGATTCTCTCCCGGCGCAGCTACTTCACAGAGGATAGCAGCGCCGTACAATAAGCCTATGAACGTAGTGATGTACGGCACGCAGTGGTGCCCAGACTGCCGCCGGGCGAAGCAGTTTCTTGAAGCGCATGGAATTGCATACAGCGTGGTGGACGTGGAGGCAGACCGGGCAGCCTCAGAGGAAGTGCTGGCGCGAGTGGGCAAGCGGGCGGTGCCGCAACTGGTGATCGACGGCGAGTGGTTCCAGCCGTACAAGCCGGGCCGCGGCCTGCTCATCGACGAGCTGCACCAGCGCCTGGGAATTCCGCGCGGATAAGCCGCAGTCCTCGTACAATTTAAAGTGGACGCGCCGGAAGGCCGCTCCGGAGAGGCAAGGACTGCCCTGGGAGTGGCGATCGGCTGGCGTCTCCGGACGACTGACAACAAACCGACCGAAGGAGTTCTGCGTTGATTGCACGCTATACCCGCCCGGCGATGGGCGCCATCTGGACCGAAGAGAACAAGTACCGCTGCTGGTTGAAGGTGGAAGCAGCGGCGAGCACGGTGCTGGCCGAGGACGGCGTGATTCCCGAAGCGGCCGCCGCGGCGATTGCGACGAAAGCGACGGTCTCCGCGGTGCGCGTTGCCGAGATCGAGGCCGAGGTCAAGCACGACGTGATCGCGTTTACGACCACTGTCGCGGAGAGCCTGAAAGGCCAGGGCTTCGACGCCGAGTCCCGCTGGCTGCACTACGGACTTACGTCGAACGATATCGTGGACACGGCGCAGGCGCTGCAGGTGAAGGAAGCTTCGGGGATGATCCGCGAAGGCATCACGGGGCTGGCGGCGGTGCTGAAGCGGCGCGCGCTCGAGTTCAAGCACACGCCGACGATCGGACGCACGCACGGCATTCATGCCGAGCCGACGACCTTCGGGCTGAAGCTGCTGAACTGGTATGCGGAGATGGAGCGCAACCTGAGACGCTTTGACGCCGCGGCGGAAGAGATGCGCGTGGGCAAGCTGTCGGGCGCGGTGGGCACCTTCGGACATTTGAAGCCCGATCACGAGGAGCGCATCTGCGCGCGGCTGGGGTTGAAGGCAGCGCCGGTGGCGACGCAGGTGATCCAGCGCGACCGGCACGCGGCCTACATCGCCACGCTGGCGATTCTGGGCAGCACGCTGGACAAGATCGCGGTCGAGGTGCGCCACCTGCAGCGCACGGAGGTGCGCGAGGCGCAGGAGTACTTCAGCGAGAAGCAGAAGGGCTCCTCGGCGATGCCGCACAAGAAGAATCCCATCACAAGCGAGCAGATTTCAGGCCTGGCGCGCGTGCTGCGCGCGAATGCGCAGGCGGCGCTTGAAGATATCGCGCTGTGGCACGAGCGCGACATCTCGCACTCGTCGGTGGAGCGCGTCATCTTTCCGGATTCGACGGTTCTGGCCGATTATCTGCTGGCCAAGACGACGGATCTGATCGATCGCCTGCTGGTGTACCCCGAGCGGATGAAGAAGAACCTGGAATCGACGGGCGGGCTCATCTTCTCAGGCCAGCTCCTGCTCGATCTGGCGGAGGCCGGCATGCTGCGCGAGGATGCGTACCGGCTGGTGCAGGCGCATGCGATGCGCGCGTGGAAGGAAGATTTGAACTTCCGCGAGGAAGTGGCCAGAGACCGGCAGATTACGGCGCTGCTTTCGCCGGAGAGGCTAGAAAAGACGTTCGACTATACGCGGCAGTTGGGGAATGTTGACGCGATCTTCGATCGGGTGTTGGAAGCCTGATGGCGGCACTTCCGAGCCGATGAGGGGACTTCCAACTTTCTCTGCAGGCGTCCGGGGCAGCTTCAAGGCCCCTCCGATAGCGGTGTATCGAAAGGCCGCGGGATATACACGCCTCTGCCGGAGGCAGGGTATCTGTTTGACTCAGGTCAACCCAAGCTGTAGAGTTTCAGCTCGTGGAAGACTATCCGCGAGACCTGCTTGAGTTGGAAGCACGCTTCTCGACCGAGGCAGCGTGCAGGGAGTATCTGGCGCAGTTGCGCTGGCCGCAAGGCTTTCGCTGTCCGCAGTGCAGTGGCGGCAAGGCATGGCCGGTCCGAGGCGTGCTGTTGGAGTGCTCGGCCTGCGGCGCGCAGACTTCGGTGACGGCGGGGACCATTTTCCAGGACACCCGAACTCCTTTGCCGGTGTGGTTCCGCGCCATGTGGTGGGTGACTACGCAAAAGGACGGCGCCAGCGCGCTGGGATTGCAGCGCGCGCTGGGCCTGAAGAGCTATGAGACGGCCTGGACCTGGCTGCACAAGCTGCGCCGGGCCATGATACGTCCTGGGCGAGACCTGCTCGACGGCCGGATCGAAGTGGACGAAGTCTACCTCGGCGACCCCGAAGGAGGGCTTTCAGGGCGGCTCAACCTGGGGAAGACGCTTGTGGCCATTGCTGTACAAGAGGATGGAAAGGGGATCGGCCGGATTCGCATGCGCCAGATTCCGAATGCCTTGCCAGAAAGCCTCATGTCCTTTGTCCGGGACTCCGTGGCGCCGGGGAGCATCGTCCGTACAGATGGATGGCTGGGATACTCGCCCCTGGAAAGCAACGGCTTTCGACACCAGGTCGCGTATCCGAAAGGCAAACGAAAGACCGCCTCGGAACTGTTGCCTCGAGTTTATCTGGCCACTTCGCATCTCAAACGATGGCTGTCAGAAACTCATCAGGGCGCGGTCAGCCACAAACATCTTGACTACTACCTCGATGAATTTACATTCCGCTTCAATCGGCGGCGCACAAAAAGCTGCGGCAAGCTCTTCTACCGCCTCGCG
>JAKCDN010000349.1 GCA_021841795.1 Acidobacteriota bacterium
TGAAGTGCACTCTTCTCAGCCAGTGAGGGCGCACCCGTCATTGTGATGTGGGGGCGGCTGATCGCCCGGCGCATCCCCGACAATACGTTAAGTCATGAACAATGAGTGTCGTATTGCTCTGCCGGTTCTCCCTGTGCGGCGCTACACTTTGGCTGCGGTTTGAACTCACTCCGTGTTGCCGCGGAAGGTGGCCTATGAAGAACATGCTTCGGCTGCTCATCTTCGCAGGAATCGTTGCGTGCGGCATCGTCGTGGTCGCGCTGGGCTTTGTCCAACACGACGAAAACCTGATCGCACCGGTGAACCTGCTGTTGTTTGTCGCTGGAATCTTGTTATATCTGTTCCCGATGGGGCTGGCGATCTACCGGGATTGCAAGGCAACGGTCGTAATCTCCCTGGTCAATGTCTTTCTGGGATGGACCGTGATCGGTTGGTTTGCAGCCCTGGGATGGGCTGTTGCCGGCAAAGTGCGCGAAGCGGATCATCCGCTGAGTGCGCCGCCTGCCCATCCGGCCGCGGGACGCTAGTGCCCATGGAGCTTGGCAAACAGGCTCCGGCCGGCCTCTGGATCCTTTTCGCCGTCAGCCTTTGCGGCGATAAAGAATCTGGAACTCGTACCCCGGATTGACCGGGAACAGGCCCGCAACATGTCGCAACCGCTCGGCAAGCGCCGGTGCGGCCAGCAGGGGATATTCGCGTTCGCGCAGGTCGTGGTAATCAAAGTCGACCGCCAGCGAGAGCATGTAAATCGCCAGCGCGTCGGAAAATGACGACTCAAAGTATGCCGTGCGCGCGCGCTCGTCGATGGGCACCGCGGAGCTCTTCGTGCCCCCTTGCAGGCTCTGCGCGCGGCGGCGTGACTCCCATGCATCCTGGCTGGTTTCGCCGCGGATCTGAGCCTCTGCCTGCGACCATGCCAGCGATGAAAAACTCTCCGGAACTCCGGCTGCCTCAACAAAGTTGTGCGCTGCGTTGATAAAGAACTCAAAGGCCAGACCGAAACGATCCTCCACGAGACGCGTCGAGATGAATACCGCTTCCATCGAGCCGAACTCCGCATTGCGGTGGCAAACGGCGCGGTCCCCCAATTCCACTGTGTAGGCTGGCGCGATCAGGTTCTCCCCCGTGTCGGCAATGGTCAAAGGGACAAAATAGTAGGTGCGCTGGCGCAGGGCCGGCGTCAGTCCGCTGGGTACGGCGCCCACCAGCCGCTCCAGGTCCGTTTCGGAGACGCGTGTCTCGCCGAACGAGGCGTAACGGATCCCGTTTGGCGCCTCCTGCGCGGCCGCCTGCGTGGCCACCTTCTCGGCCGGCCACAACTCGATTTGTGCAATGCTGGCCATGAATTTGTATTCTAGTGGATGAGGGTCGGGTGATGACGAATCGGACAGAGAGCGTTCAGGGCGCAAGAATCTTCGGGTTTCCGCTGCAGGGCTTCAGCCTGTTCCAGAGCTTGCTGCTGGCGTTTGCCTCGGCTTTTCTCACATTCTTTGCCACCACGTGCATTGCGATCTTCACGTTACTGGCCTGGAATGTCGTCGGCGGGCACGCCGTCAGCTATGTGGACACATACCTCTACGTCGGATTTCCCGCCGGAGTTCTCGTGCTCGTCGTGGCCCTGCCCACATTCCTGGTCCTGTGGGTCAAGGCAAAGGCCGGCAACTAAAGCATTCTCCGGCTGATCCACCCGCAGCCGCGGCTCGTTCCGCCGCTTGACGGCTACAGCCTATAGCCCGGCTGGCTTGGGATTCTCCGGATCGAACTTCGCTACCTGAATCTTGCGTGCCAGACCAAGCTTGGCCAGCAGCCAGATGCCCCAGAAATTCGGGTCGATCTCGTACCAGGCAAGCCCGTGTCGCGCCGAGACCGGATGCGCGTGATGATTGTTGTGCCAGCCCTCGCCGCCGGTCAGCAGCGCAACCCACCAGCTATTGCGCGAGTCGTCCTTGGTCTCAAAGCGGCGCGAGCCCCACAGGTGCGTCGCAGAGTTCACCAGCCAGGTCGCGTGCAGCCCGATCGTTACGCGAAGGCAGACCCCCCACAGGAGCATCGCCACGCCGTTGACCCATCCGCCCCAGTACCATCCTCCGGCCAGCAGTGCCAGGCCGCTCACCGTAATCGGCAGCCAATGGTACTTGCTCAGCCAGACGTGCACCCGGTCGCGGTGCAGATCCGGAGAGTAGCGGGCCAGCGCCTCGGTCTGCGCGTGCAGCGCCTCGCCGAACAGGATCCATCCCGTATGCGCCCACCACTTGCCTTCCCGCGGCGTGTGCGGATCGCCTTCCTGATCGCTCAGTTGGTGGTGTACGCGATGCGTGGAAACCCAGAAAATCGGCCCGCCCTCCAACGAGAGCGTGGCAAAGACCGTCATCACGTACTCTACCCACTTGGGAACCTGGTACCCGCGGTGCGTCAGCAGGCGGTGATAGCACATCCCGATGCCCACGTTGATGGCGAGCACGTAGATCGCGGCGGCCACCAGCAGTCGCTGCCAGCTGAATAGAAAGAGCGCCGCCAGCGCTCCCACGTGAAAGAGCCCAATCACAGCCGCCGTCAACCAGCTCAGTCCTCTGCCGGTCGTGGCGGAGCGGCCCATGCGGATCTGGTTGCGCGCTGAGACGGTGTGCCCCGGACGCGCCGAGGCTGCACCGGCAGCGTCAACGGTCAGCGTGTGGGGCTGATTGCAGGTTTCGCCGTTTGCGTCGGGGGATGGCGCGGTTAGAGCAGATGCCATTCGTTGATAGTCCTTGAACAAGTGGCAACGTGCCCACTTTTCTTTTAATTGTATAGGACTCTTTGGGTCCAGAATTGCCCCGGAATGCCTATTTTTCAGCCCTTGAGGGCCTGTCCCGGGGTGCCTGGAGCGCGCCTCGGCCAGGCCCCTGGCGTTACCCCGGCTTCCTTCCTCTTTTCGTGCCCGCTCAGTCGCTCGCCGCTGCCCCAAGGGCTGCCGGCTGGCTCAGAAAAATCCGCGTCGCGTCGCCCCGCAGCACGCGGTACAGGGCAAACTGGCGTTGCGCAGCGCCCCGCAGCTCAAAGAGCAGTTCCCCGCGATTGTCCGCCAGGGCATCTACCGGATCGATCAGGTTCATGCGCGGCGTGTCGTCCAGGTGTGCGGCGTCTGTCACGCTCTTCAGGAGAACCGCCAAATTGCCATAAAGATTGGGCTGTGCAATCAGCGTCACATACTTTGCGTCCCCGTCGGAGCCCTGGGTACGGGCTGAGAGCACCATGGTCGCTCCCGACCCGTACTCCAGCTCGAAGACGCGAAACCGCTCATCCAGTAGCGGCGTCGGTTGCGGGGGCAGCGTCATTTGCACCGGCTTGT
>JAKCDN010000016.1 GCA_021841795.1 Acidobacteriota bacterium
ACTGGCCAGCGAAGCGGAAAACTTCAGGCGGCTGGGCATCAGCGAGTTATATCCGGTGAGCTCCGAGCACGGGCAGGGGATCGGCGAACTGCTGGACGCGATCGGCGAGCAGGTGAGCGAGCCGGCGGGCGAGCCGGCCGAAGAGGCGCCGGACGCGGAGGAGGCAAGCGGGAAGGAAAAGAAAAAGGTCCGCACGCATGGGGAGTTTGAGCAGCACGAGACTTCGATTGCGATCATCGGGCGGCCGAATGTGGGCAAGTCGACGCTGCTGAATGCGCTGACGGGGACATCGCGGGCGATTGTTTCGCCAATAGCGGGGACGACGCGCGACGCGGTGGACGAAGTGGTGGAGTTCGAGGGGAGCACGCTGCGCTTTGTGGATACCGCGGGCATCCGGCGCAAGGGCAAGACCAAGCTGATGGCGGAGAAGCTGAGCGTGGTGATGGCGCGCCGGCATCTGGAGGCCGCGGACGTGGCGCTGGTGGTGATCGACGCGACCGAGGGCGTGACGGCGAGCGATGCGACGATTGGCGGATACGCGCACGAGAGCGGGCGCAGCGTGATCATCCTGGTGAACAAGTGGGACGCGGTGACGACCGGACGCACGGACGGCAAACCGCCCGCCGATCGCGAGATCTTCACCGAGCAACTGCGCCGGTCGCTGAAGTATCTGGATTACGCGCCGGTGATTTTCTTATCGGCGCGGGATGCGACCGATCCCGAGCACGAGAGCGCGCGGAAGAATATGGCGCGGGTGCTGCGCGAGGTGATCTCCGTGGCCAAGGAACGACGGAAGCGAGTGACGACCGGGCAGATGAACCGGTTCCTGGACCACATCGACTTCCAGCGGGCGCCGGTGCCGATAGCGAAGCGGGTGCGGATTTTCTATATGACGCAAGCAGCCGTGGCGCCGCCGACGTTTGTGCTGTTTACGGATCGCGGGATCAAGCTGCACTTTGCGTTCGAGCGGTTTCTGGCGAATCAGATACGGGAGGCGTTCGGCTTCAAGGGAACGCCGGTGTGGTTCAAGGTGAGGGCGCGGCAGGGAGCGGGAAGCAAGGGGTAAGCGGCGGCGGATGCGAGGCCAGGGCCCGGCGGCTATCGCTGCACGGGCGGAGTGGGCGGCGGCAGGTTGCTTTCGGGGTTATCGAGGTCGCGGATGTGGATGCTGGCTTCGGTCTCGGGGACGGTGCCGTCGTTGGCCTGAATCTGGGTGGGACGGCCCTGAATGAGGACGTGCTCGGTAATGGAGCCGCGGGCGGGAACCAGGATGCGCTGGGTGATGGACGTGTCAGGATTGCGCACGGTGACGGGCACTTCAGCGGCGGCGTAGCCGGAGTTGGCAAGACTGATAGTGGCTAGCCAGCCGTTGGCCTCAGGGGCGGGAGCGGTGTCGGACTGGTTCTGCCGATGCGAGCCCTGGTCGACGGGGGTAAGAAAGACGTTGCCGATGGAGATGTCGGGCAGGCCCTTGTCGGCATCGACCCAATCGGCGAAGAACCAGGAGAGATCGCGGCGCAGGCCGGCTTGTTCGAGGAGCTTCTCAAAGGAACCGGAGCCTGAGGCGGGACCGAGGCCGCGGGCGGCGTCATCGGCGGGCGAATAGGCGCGCAGGGCGGCAGAGAGAGCGGGGTCGCCGACGAGGTCGCGCAGCATCCAGAAGACGTAGGCGGCCTTGGTGCGGTAGTAGACGGGCGAGATGGCCTGCGCGAGAGGCTGACCGGCGCTGACGCCGGGGCTGGACGGCTCAATGAGCGCGAGGGCATCGCGGCCGGAGGCGAGAGCCTGGAGGGCTTTTTCGCGGCCCATCTGCTTTTCAACCCAGAGAGTGCCCATGAAGTGCGCGACGCCTTCGCTGAGCCAGGCGCGGGGCGACGACATCCAGGCGTGGGTGAGAGCGTGGGCCATGACGCCGGAGAGCTGATCGGGCGTGCCCTGCCGGACGACGGTAACGAGCAGGGCGCCGGTCTCAAAAGGGGCATCCTGGGGATCGGGAAGGTCGAGGAGGGTGAGCTGCGCGCGGGGCGCCTGACCGAGCCAGCCCTGAAGGAAGGGCGTGACGGCCGAAGCGGCGGCGGCCCAGGCATCGACGGCGACGTCGTCGCCGGGCAGGGTCCAGAGGACGGTGTTGTCGGCGTGATGCTGATTGCGGACGGCGACGAAGAGGCTGGGCGCCTCAAAGCCCAGGGTGGCGCTGTCGAGCAGGGCGGTGGCGATGCCGGCGATCTCCTGGCCGCCGTTGCTGGGCTCGGTGATGGCGATGGGGACGGAGTGCCCGTTGATGAGGGCGACGGTGGGCTCCTGGCCATGAGGAAATTCGACGGTGAGGCGGAGGAAGAAGCGCGCGCCGGCCATGCGCAGCTTGTGCTCGCCCATCTCGTCGAAGACGCGGTTGCCGTCGCCGAGGACGACGGGGATGGACGAGGCGGGATACCAGACGACGTTGCCGAAGCCGCGGATGCCGGTGAAATCGACGCCGATGGCGTCCCAGTCAGAGTGAAGAGCCACATCGCCGGGAGTGCCGATGGCGAGGAGGCGCTGCGCGGATTGGGGAATAGCGCCGGAGTAGGTGACATCAAGCTGCTGGGTCGCGCCGGGGGCCAGCGGCGCGGCCAGCTTGACGGCGGCTTCGTGCAACTGGCCGGTATGGTCGGTATCGGAGTTGAGGGTAGCGACGGTGTAGAGCGCGTCGCGGCCGGCGAGGCGGATACGCTCCCAGCGCAGCGAGGAGGAGATCTGGAGGGGGATATGCGCGATGGGGGCGCTGCCGTCGTTGCGGACGGTGAGGAGCGCGCGGACAGCGATCTCATGGGTGGCGGAACGGAGATGCACGTCCATATTGAATTCAGTAAAGGTGACGGCCTGGCGCTCGGCGTCAGTGGCGACGGGAGCCTGGACGGCCTGGCCGCCGGGGTCGGACTGCAGCGCGCCGGGATCGACGGTGGTGGTGGTGACGCCGTTCTGATCAGTGGAACGCGAGAAGATGACCTGGCCGCGCTGGGACGGGGTTTGCGGAGAGGCGGGGGTGGTCTGCGCGGCGGCGGGGAGGACGGCACACGCCGCCAGCAGGCAGAATGCAAACCGGGCGGCGGAGGCATGGCGCTGTTGCCGAGCGCGGAATCGAGAGGAGAGGCGCTCCGGGATATGAGGGAGGGCGAACTTCATGAACCAAGACCTTTCGTGACGCGGGGCACGGCAGCTTTGCGTGAGGCAGACGTTGGGACGGAATCGGCGGCGGTTCGAGAGCCGCGGCGCTGGCGGGCAGCCTCAAAGAGGACGACGGCACCGGCGGCGGAGACATTGAGCGAACTGACGCCGCCGGCCATGGGAATGCGCAGCAGATGGTCGCAGGTGCGGCGGACGAGATCGTGGAGACCGGCGCCCTCGCGGCCGAGGACAACGACGAGGTTGCCGGTGAGGTCAAAGCGGTCATAGTCGGATTGGCCGCGTTCGTCGAGCCCGACGACCCAGAGGTTGCGGCGCTTGAGATCTTCAAGGGCGCGGACGAGGTTGACGACGCGGGCGATGCGGAGGTGCTCCGCGGCGCCGGCGCTGGCTTTGACGGCCACGGGACTGAGCGGTGCGGAACGGCGCTCGGTGAGGAGGACGCCGTCAACGCCGGCGCCATCGGCGACGCGGAGGAGCGCGCCGAGGTTCTGCGGATCTTCGACGCCGTCGAGGGCGAGGATAAGGCGCGCCGCGTCGGGGTTGGCTGCCGGGGGCGCGAAGAGGTCTTCAAGGGCGAGAAACTCCTGCGGCCGGACGAGAGCGACGACGCCCTGGTGGGCGGGAGTTTTCGCGGCAACGGTGAGGTGTTCGCGGGACTGCTCGAGGACACGTACGCCGGCCTGGCGGCATTGGGCGACGAGGCGTTCGAGACGGGAGTCGCGGCGCTCACGGGCGACGAGAACGTGGTCGAAGCGGCGCTTCCCGGCCTTGAGGGCTTCCTCGACCGAGTGCAGGCCGTAGAGAACATCCATTAGGTTAGTTTACGGCGCAGGAGCGGGGCTGGGGACGGGCAGGAAGGGGATGCGCGGGCAGGAAGCCGGCTCGGCGGCAGGCGCGGAGACGCCATGGGGCGGAGCAGGCCGGTTTTGCCGGCTGCGGGCTGCGGTCCGCGGAGCCGTCAGGCGCTTGCCGGACCAGGGCCGAAGAGGGCCGCGGGAGGTTCGACGGCGCTGCGGCGTTTGGAGTCCACCTGGAGGGTGAGGACCTGCTGTTTCCGGTCACGCAGAATGGTGACCTGCACGGGCTTGCCCTGGTTGGAGCGCAGGGCGCGGGCCCAGTCAGCAGAGGTGACGATGGGGTCCGCGCCGACCTTGAGGATGACATCGAAGGCCTTCAAGCCGGCGGTATCGGCCTCACTTTTCTGGGCAACCTGCTTGACCATGAGGCCGCCCTGGACACCGAGGTAGCCGGCCATCTGGGAGGTGAGTGGCTCGACGAGAACGCCGACGTTGAGGGTGCTGCCGAAGAACGGGACATGGAAGCGGCTCGAAGGCACGGAGGAAGTACCGCTGCCGACGAGGCCCATCGCGGGCCCGGATTCGTCGGCGTTGCCGGATCGGGAGGGAACGATGCTTTCGACGTCGGCGCCGATCTTGGACCAGATGCTTTTTTCCATGGCCTTGTGGTCGGCCAGTTGCACGGCGAGGTTTTGAATGCCGCCGTCGCGGCAGATTTCGAGGTTGATGGTGCGCCCGGGCGGGGTTTGACGGAGGATGCGGCGAAACTGCTCGGCATCGGCGACGTTCTGGCCGTCGATGGCGAGGACGACATCGTTGACCTTGAGGCCGATCTGGCCGGCGGGCGCATCGTGGTCAATGAGAGTGATGAGAGCGCCGTGGGTTTCCTTCAGTTTGAGCGCCTGCGCCTTTTCGGGATCGATGTCCGTCACATCAACACCCAGATAGCCCGCGGCACCGGAGTGAGCGAGCAAGGGCGCGGGATGGACCATGATGGAGGAAAGCACACGCGCTTGCGCGTCAGCGCCGGGGGGCGCGAGAGACAGGCCCACGGCAGCAACGAGGGCTGCGCGACCAAGGATGAAAGTGCATTTTCCGCAAGGCCTCACAAGGTGTTCCATGATTGTGTTTCTCCACCGGTATGTGATCCGGCCGGCACCCGTCCATAGGTATCCAGACGGGGCATGTGCCGGAGGGGTTAGCAAAGTTACTGAATCTCAGCGACCCGGCGCAAGACCTGCCGGGAGACATTTCTGATTTGCGGGTTGTTGTCGGAGTTGGAGACGGAGTAGAGGACCTGCTGCACGCTGGTGTCGGCTTCAACCGGCTCGAGGAGGCCGATGGCCGTGGTGCGGATGGCCGGATCATTATCGTTGAGCAAGGCTTCAAGGACGGCATCACGCACGCGGACATCGTCGGCGACATACGGCTCCAGGCCTTCGAGGGCTTTCTGGCGGACCCTGGCGCTGTGGTCGTAGCGGAGGGCCACCATGAGAGCCTCGCGGATGCCGGTGGACTGGCAACTGTGGCCGGCGCGGCACTCGGCCGCGAGCAGCGCCACGGAGTCGTCGCGCACGCCGGCGGAGGAGGCATTCTCAGTGGCCAGCATGAGCAACTGGCGGATATGGGGATCCTGGAGCGAGCCGGAGACCTGGCGCGGCACGAGCTGGTTGTAGCTGACGTCGACCATATCGCTGTTGGGACGGCGCACGATGCTGGAGACACTGGCCACATGGGCAAATGCGGGCAGGGCGGCTTCAGCGGGCTGCGCTTTGACCGGCGGCGGCACGACAGCCTGCTCATCGGCGGCGCGGGCGGCGCGGCTTTGCGCGAACTCATAGCCGCCAAGCAGCCCGGCGCCGGCGCCGGCCACGAGCAGAAGGAGCGCCGCGGCAGGGGCAGCCTGCAGGCCGGCGAAATTATTGAGGATGCGCTGGCCCCAGCGCTCGTACCAGCGCTTGGGTGGCAGAGCGTCGAGGGCTTCGTCAAGGCGCAGGCGGGCGCGGGCGGTGAGGTTAGGGCCGGGCTCGAGGACGGGATGGGCGCCGGCGACAACTTTGAGCGCCAGCACCTGCTCGCGCTCCCGGCCGCAGGCTTCGCAGCCGGCCACATGCCGCTCCAGCTCGTGGACCAAATCATCAGGCAGCTCCCCATAAGCCGCCATTACGATGCGTTCGTGTGCCAGTTCGCAATTCATGTCCATGCCTCAAAAAAGCTGCTGTCAGCTATCGGCTTCCAGCTCATCATGCGCGGCTTGAGCGTGTCGTTTTTGCTTGTACCCCTTGCTGCTCATTGCGCTCAACTGATGAAGATCGGTTTCACTCCACAAAAAAATCTGAAAGCTGCCATTGCAGACCGACAGCCCAAGGTCATCGCAACTCCGCCAGTTGTGCGCGCAGCTTTTTGGTTGCGCGGAAGAGAGTGTTCTTGGCGGTCTCTTCAGTGGTGTGCAACATTTCGCCGATGGTACGGAGCCTGAGTCCCTGATAGTGCTTGAGCTCGAAGACCATCCGCTCGCGCGGCGTGAGCTTGCCCAGCGCCGCCTGAATCTGCTCGCCCAGGAGCTTGCGGTCCAGCTCGCGGGCGGGGTTGGAGAACGAGCGATCGTCAGAGACCGAAGCCAGCAGATCGATCTCGTCTCCGGAGCGGTCCACAACAACCGCATTGTCTTCGCGACGGGTTTTGCGCCGGCGCAACTGGTCGAGGCACAGGTTGGTGACGATGCGGTAGATCCAGGTATAAAACGAACACTCGAAGCGGAAGTTGCCGATGTACCGGTAGGCTTTGAGAAACGCCTCCTGGTAGATGTCTTCGGCATCATGTTCCGACCCGGTGAGGTGCAGCGCCAGACGGAGCACCTGGTGCTCGTACTGGCGCACGAGGGCGTCAAAGGCGGCGCGCGAACCGGCCTGTGCCTCGCGGATCAGATCCGTTTCGAGCGCGCGCGAGTGTGCACGTTCCTCGGCCGCGTTTGCGTCGTCCCGGCCCGAGCTCCCCCGGTTCGCCCCGTCCATTGCCCTCGTAACAGCCATGCCTGGAGAGGATTTTACCCTCTGCCGAGCCAGCCGGGCCAAAGTGACCGCTTTCTGAACCGGGGCGAGTGGAATGCTGATTGCTTCTGCTTCCATTAGCTCCGCTCCCGGAGTAAAAGTACCTGTGCGCTAACGAATAGACGAAGGGGCATGGATTTCGTCAACGGGGCTACGGGCCGGAGCGGCGCAGGAGAGATGCAGGACGGGGGCGGTTGGTTACACTGGGAGGCGATGACAGGAAATTTGTTTGCACAAGAGAACCATGCGGGCACGACGGGCGGCGACGGCTGGCATACGGCCCATTGCGACGGAGGATCGCGGGGCAATCCGGGGCCGGCGGGATTCGGCGCGGTGATTGAAGACCCGGCGGGCGAGGTGGTGGCGCGGCTGAGCGAGTTTCTTGGCCGGCAGACGAATAATTACGCCGAATACAAGGGATTGCTGGCCGTGCTTGGGTGGGCGGTAGGGAACGGCGCGCGGCGGCTGCGGGTGATCTCGGACTCCGAGCTGATGGTGCGGCAGATGAAGGGGATTTACAAGGTGAAAAATCCCGGGTTGCGGCCGCTGTGGGAGGAAGCGCAGGGGCTGGCGCGGCGGCTGGATGGATTCAAGATGGAGCACACGCTGCGCGGCGGGAACAAAGAGGCCGACCGGCTGGCGAATGAGGCCATGGACCAGGGACGGCGGGTGAGCGGGCCAACGCCGTAGCCCGGTTGCGCGCGTGGCGATCGCCGGAATCCGCCTGCTTCTTTTTCTCCCGAGACCGCACAAAGCGGGGCCAGGGAGCCTGCGGCCACACGGACAATGCACCGGCGAGCCGAGGATGGAGATGCGATTCTACTGCCGCGGCCGGCGGAGGCACGTTGCGGTTTGCGCCGTCCAACCCTCGCAGTTGAAGGGACGCGGGGCGGCCGCTCCTTTCAATCTCGTCGCGGAGGGTCCATACTATTACTTTAGATTTACCGCTGCATACAACCTTCGCACGAAGCCCAGTATCTTAAATCTGGTTGCCTTGTTTCTCTCGCGTGCCTGAGAAATCCCCCCTGGAGGAAAGACCATGAACAACACTCATGCGAGGCATCAAGCGCGCGGCATCGGCTTTTGGAGCGTTCTTGTTTTTGGAGTGCTGCTGACGGCGACGCTGCTTGTAGTGTCATGCGGTACAGGCATGACAGGAACCAGCACATCAGGAATGGCGACCGCGAACGTGATGCTGAGCGATCCCGCCACCTGCGCGGGACCGGACGGTCCGTATGCGCACGTGTACATTACGATCACCGATGTGCAAGCCAACGTGAGCGCGACGGCGGCGGCGAGCGACAGCGGCTGGGTGGACCTGACTCCGGGCCTGTCGAGCGGCCCGAAGCAGATCGACCTGCTGGGGCAGGCAAACAACCAGTGTTTTCTTGCCTCTCTGGGGGCGAATCAGGAGCTTCAGGCCGGCACCTACCAGCAGATCCGGCTGATCCTGGCCAGCGACAGCACCAACGTGGCCAACAATGCGTGCACCAACTCGGCGAACTGCGTGGTGTTGAGTTCGGACTCGAGCAGCCACACGCTGCTGCTCTCGAGCGAGTCGCAGACCGGCATCAAGATACCCTCGGGCCAGATTGCCTCAGGAGGATTCACGATTGCCGCAGGACAGACCAAGGATCTGGACATCGATTTCGACACCTGCGATTCCATCGTGCAGGAGGGTAACGGGCAATACCGGCTGAAACCCGTTCTGCACGCGGGCGAGGTGAGCACGACCTCGACTTCGATCAACGGCACGGTGATGGACGCCGCCAGCGGCAGTCCGGTGAACGGCAGGGTGCTGGTGGCGCTGGAGCAGAAGGACGGAACCGGAACGGACCGGATTCAGATGGCCACGCAAGCCGATACCGACGGCTCATTTGTCTTTTGTCCTCTGCTCGCCGGAACCTATGACATCGTGATTGTAGGCACGCGGTCGGATGGCTCGCTTTACCAGCCGTCGATTGTGACCGGAATGGCGCCCGGCGACACTACGGGAACCGTCAAACTCTTCATGAGCGCGACGCCCGCGACGAGTGCGGCGACGCTGAGCGGCACAGTGACCTCGCAGAATGCCGCGATGGGAGGCACGCTGGCGGATATTCAGCTCAGCGCGCTGGAGATGGTCAACAGCGTCAACTACACCATTCCGCTGCCGTTAAGCACGTCGCAGAACGCGGCCACGCTCTCGCTGGAGACCGCGGCTCCGGGCGGCGCACTGACCTGCCCGGCAGGCACGGACTGCGTCAACTATGCGCTCACGCTGCCTTCCGGCGGGGTCTATGCCGGCGCATGGACGTCAGGCGGGGTCACGCTGACAGCCGGCGCCACGCTGGCCACGTACGTTGTGGATGGAATCGCCTTCGTGCCGGGTTCGGGCGGAGCATCGGACTGCAATCCGTCGGAGATGAAATCGCAGAGCTACGTGCTGGCCTCCGGAGGCTCGTTCAAGATTCCGGTCCAGACCATAGCGTTTGCGCAGTGCCAGTAACAACACAAGAAGGTCCGGAGCTCCTGACGGGAGCTCCGGACCCGCAACATGCACCCCTCAAGCCGATGCGCTCCAGTGGCGTATTTGAGCTTATGTGTCCGGGCCGAGAGGCTCAGGCAGGCCCGGGAACAGATGGCCCTTCCCGAGGCCACGGCGCGCAGAGCATGCTCCGGCCACGTCAAAGCGGGCCGAATGCAAGGCAGCCTGCGGAAGACAACCGCAGGCATGGATGCCGCCTGGCGACACCCATAACCCTGAAGACCCGGCCGCTCCGCAAGGGGTAGATTTTGCGTTCCACGGGCCGAATCTTCAGGGCAGATTCCTCAACTTCCTACGTCCGCCGCGCGGAGTTCGGCCACTCAGAATCATGGTCGCCGGAGTTGCAGGGTTCAGTCTTCCCTTCCCTGCGTCTATTTACGGCCGAGGTCGTTGCGCCAGGCGTAGCCGTCTCTTTCAAGGAGGATGTTGGCGCACTCGGGGCCCCAGGTGCCGGCGAAGTAGTTGGGGAAGACTTCAGGAGTCTTGGCCGCCCAGGCATCGATGATGGGGTTGTAGAGGGCCCAGTTGGTTTCTACGCCGTCGCGGTGGGCGAAGAGGGTCTGATCGCCGAGCATGGCATCGAGGAGAAGGCGCTCGTAGCCGTTGGCGCTGGATTTGCCGAAGGCCGCCTCGTAGTCAAAGTCCATGTTGACGGGGCAGACGGACATCTGCGCGCTGGTGGGCACCTTGGCGCCGAAGCGCAGGGCGATGCCCTCATCGGGCTGAATCCGGATGGTGAGCAGGTTGGGCTGAATGTCGGTGCAGGGTCCGGTGGAGTGCATGCGGTTGAAGATGAGCAGGGGCGGCTGCTTGAAGAGGATGGAGATTTCCGTGGCGCGCTTCCTCATGCGTTTGCCGGCGCGGAGGAAAAAGGGCACGCCAGCCCAGCGCCAGTTATCGACGGCGAGGCGGAGGGCGGCGAAGGTCTCAGTGCCGGACTCCGGATTGACGCGCTCCTCGTCGCGATAGCCGATGACGCGCTCGCCGCCGACGATGCCGGGGCCGTACTGGCCGCGCACCGTATTGAGGATGGGAATGGAGGGGATGGCGCGCCAGACCTTGAGTTTTTCGCGGCGCACGCTATCGGCCTCAAAGCTTGAGGGCGGCTCGAGGGCGACGAGGGCGAGCAGCTCCATCATGTGGTTCTGGACGACATCGCGGAGGGCTCCGGCCTTCTCATAGAAGGGGCCGCGGCCTTCGACGCCGAGGGTTTCAGCGACGGTGATCTGTACGTGGTCGATGTAATTGCGGTTCCAGATGGGCTCGAAGATGCCGTTGGCGAAGCGGAAGACGAGGAGGTTCTGCACGGTCTCCTTGCCGAGGTAGTGGTCGATGCGGAAGACCTGGGCCTCGGTGAAGACGGCGTTGACCTGCTGGTTGAGCTGCCGGGCCGAATCGAGATCGTGCCCGAAGGGTTTTTCAATCACGACGGCGACGCGGCCTTTTTCCGGCCGGGCCATGCCTTGCGCGCCGAGGTTTTCAACGATACCGGCGAAGAACTCGGGCGCGGTGGCGAGATAGTAGAGGCGATCGGGGCCGATCTGCTTTTCCTGGGCGATGCGGTCGAGCTCGGCGTTGAGGTTGGCGTAGTGAGTGGGATCGTCGAAGTTGAGGGGGAAATAACTGATGTGGCTGATAAAGCTATCGATTTTGGGATCGGAAGCATCGACGCCGCCGAGCTCGATGAGGCCGGCGCGCATGTCGCCGGCGAACTCGTCGCCGAGCGGACGCCGGGCAACGCCGACGATCTGAAAGCGCTCAGGCAGGAGATTGGACTGGTAGAGATGAAAGAGGGCGGGAATAAGTTTGCGCTTGGTGAGATCACCGGAGGCGCCAAAAATGACAAGGACTCCCGGTTCGGGAATGCGTTCGCCGTCCCGGGGGAGCTGAGAAAGATCCTCGGGACGAACGCTCATATGAACTGTAGCCATGGGGAAAAACCTCCGGGAAGCAGCGTGCAGCCTTGCGGTTTCAGCTCGTAGCGCGCGTGGACCCGACGGGGCGCCGGGAGCGAAACCGAAGGCTGGTGGCTGGCGGTTTGCGGTTAGCTTTTTGCTTTCGCGAAGCGCTTGTTGACCTCGGCCCAGTTGACGACGTTCCACCAGGCGGCGAGGTAATCGGGGCGACGGTTCTGATACTTGAGGTAGTAAGCGTGCTCCCAGACGTCATTGCCGAGGATGGGATAGAGGCCCTGGGAGAGGGGCGAGTCCTGGTTGGCGGTGGTGATGATCTTGAGCTTGCCGGCGGTAAAGACGAGCCAGCCCCAGCCGGAACCGAACTGCTTGGCTGTGGCCTCGTTGAAGGCCTTTTTGAAGGCGTCGAAGTCGCCGAAGTCGGCGGAGATCTGCTTGGCGATATCGCCGGCGGGATGGCCGCCAATGCCGGGCGCGTTGGCCGGCCCCATGATGTTCCAGAACATGGTGTGGTTGGAGTGGCCGCCGCCGTTGTTGCGCACTACGCCGCGAATGTCTTCGGGAATGGCGTTGAGATCGCTGATGAGGTCATCGACGGATTTGGCGGCAAGCGCGGGGTGATTGGCCAGGGCTGCATTGACGTTGTTGATGTAGGCCTGGTGGTGCTTGTCGTGGTGCAGGTGCATGGTTTCAGTGTCAATGAAGGGCTCGAGCGCGTTGTAGTCGTAGGGTAGGGCAGCGAGTTCGTATGCCATAGGGGAATTTCTCCTTCGTTCGGATTGTACCGGCTGGGGCCTCACATCCGGAGACGGGGCCGACTCAACGCCTACAAGGATGGATGCAGAAACCGGGGCCGAGGGTTCCGGGAAGGTTCACAGACTGAGATGAATAGCTGATGAACGCAGGAGCGAGAGACGCGGTCCGGAGGAGGCCGCCGGCTAGGACGCGGGAGACCAGGACGGGAGCGTGAGCGCGAGAGCGGAGGGGGGCGCAAGAGGTGGCCGCGCGGAGAAGAGATTGACGATCGGCGCGGCGGTGGATTCAACCGCGAGGGCGATGCGGTGGCCGGCGTAGTCAAAGCAGCAGAAGCGCCAGCGGCCGGAATCGGGGTCAACGCCGGGCTCGACGAGGAGGCGCAACGCATGCGGCTCGTCGAACAAAAAGGAGATACTGCGCAGCGGAAGCGAGAGGCCCATGCCGCGGGCCTTGATGTAAGCCTCCTTGAGGGTCCAGAGGTCGAGGGCGCGATGGGGACGGGAGGCGGCAGGAAGCGCAAGGAGCTGCGCGCGCTCAGCGTCGGAGAAGACGCGCGGGGCCAGAGGAACAATCTCTTGAGCGCGGGCGAAGGACTCGACATCGACACCGACCTCGGGAGGGGCGACGGCGTGAAGGGAGGGATGCCGGGCGACGAGGCAGACAGCCATCTCGACGCTGTTGGACTGATTGAAGCGCAGGCCGCGGTCGAGAGCGGGCGCGGGCTTGCCGTAGGCGTTGAGAGAGAAGCTCCAGGACTGCGGCGGCGAGGGATGCGCGTGCGAGAGAGCGACCCGGGTGAGGGCATGGGTGGCAATAAATTCGCGGCGGTGGCGGTCAAAGTGAAAACGGGCGGCGCGGGCACGCTCAGCGCGGTCGAGGATGGCGGCACAGGCAGCTTCGACGGCCGGATCAGCGAGATCGGGCGGGTGGGCGAACCAGAGATCGAGGATGAAGCTGGCTGCCGGGTTTGGAGTGGGCGGGAGCGGCATGGAATAGCTCGGAACAAGCATAAAGGGTTCGAGACCGGCAACGCTGCCGCCGCGCCGCCGATCCGACCCGGGCGCTGCCGCGAGCTGGCCCAGGCGCTCGGGAAGCCAACTGCGGCGCAGGGGCCGGGCGGCATTCAGGCACGCTCGCCGGGTTGGGGGATGCAGTTCCCCGCCCCGCCGATACCGTTATTTTGTCCCATCAGGCGGCGGGGGATAGAACGGGAGCTTCTCGTTTTTCTCGTTGGCGCGCTTTACGGTTGCGTCGTCGAAGAGGAGGGCCGGAGCCATGACGGTGATGGGCACATCGCCGTAGAGATTGGAGACGAAGAGCTGCTTGCCCGCGGAGTCGATGCTGGAGCGGAGGGCGCGATCGTCGATGTCGTCGAGAACGGCGCCGCGAACCAGCTCGCGCTTGCCGTCGGGGGTGAGCCTGTAGAGCAGGCGCGGGGTTCGCGGTCCACCCATGGTGGCGACGAAGTAGACCTGGGAAAGCCCGCGATCCCTGGCCATGGCGAGGAGTTTGCGGTTGAGATCGGCGTCGCTGAGGCCGTTTTCCGCGCTGATCTTGAGGACGCCGATGGAAGGATGGGCGGGACCGGCGATGCCGGCGCGGCCGTGGCCGTTGGACTGGGGGAAATCGCGCACGGGCTGACGACCGATGAGGTAGTTGACGAGGCGACCGGCGTCAACAAGGTTGACGGACTGGGCGGGCACGCCTTCGTCGTCCACGTCATAGGCTCCGATGAGGCCTTTGCCGGCGTAGGTCTTGAGGCCGGGGTCATCGACGACATTCATGAAGTCGGGCATGATGCGCGCGTGGTAACTGGATGCGAAGGGCCCGCTGGTACGCGCCTCAGTGCCCAGCGTGGGCCGAGTGGCCGTGACCGCATTGGCCAGCAGCGAATAGAGCGTGTCGGTAGCGGCGTCCGCGGTCATCAAGAGGGGGCCGTGATACTCCTCTTCAACGAGAGGCGCGTTGCGCAGGGCGGAGAGGGATGCGATCTCGTCGACGGCATGCTGGTTGAAGGCGGCTTCGGAATCGAGGTCCGCGACGGAGGTTCCAGTAGAAGCGTAGGAGCGAGCGAGGCTCATGCCGTCAGCGGCCTGCGCGCCGACGGCAAAGGCCTCCTGATACTGGACGGAGGATTTGCGAACGATCGTGCCTTCGCTGTCAACGAGCCAGGTGGTGACGGCGCGGGCGCGGAAGCTGCCTTCCGAGTACTCGACATCGCGCTGCGAGGCGCTGACTTTGGGATCGCTGCGATAGAGGCCGCTGAGGCGCGCGGCACGCGCGGTCCATGCGGGCGCATCGAAGGAAAGCGCGATGGGACGGTCGAGGGATACGAGGGGCTTCTGGCGGCTGAAGTCGTCGGCCTGGGGCGGGGTTTGCACTGCCTTGAGCGCGGCCTGCTTGCGGGCATAGGCGTCAAGCGCCAGCTTGTAGGCCTGATCGGTGGCCTGCCACAGGGCGGAGCGGATGGCGATGGGATCGTCGTCGAGGGCGGCGAGCTCAATGGAGCCGTCGCCGCGGCTGTTGGAGCTATCGGTCTTGTAGTCGCCGACGCGAACGGTGACGCGGGCGACGCGCTGGTGCAGGCTGCTTGCACCCTCGCCGGCGCCAAACTCGGCCCGGGTTTCGAACTGGTTTACATCTTCGATGCGGTACTGGATGAAGAACGGCCGGGCGAAGCCGGGCAACTGGAGCTGACTCATATTGCGGTCGAGCTCGGTGAGCATGGCTTTGAGGACGGGGTCTTTTTCCGCGCCGGCGCGGGTGGGCTGAGCCGACGCGGGGAGCGCGGAGCAGAGCGCAACTACGATGAGCGCCGCCGAAGACAGGAGGCGAGCGCGGAGCGACAGCCGGTCCGACGAGAGAGAGCGCGCATTTGGGCCGCGAGGACGGAGATGCGGGCAAGGACGCTGCAACTGCGCAGGCGGCGCGCCGGGCTGGGAAAATGGCCGGCTGAGGAGAACGGGACGCTGGCGTCGAGGTGAGAATCGCGAACGAAGCGGGCTCATTTGGCCTCCTTGGGCGCGTCAGCGCCGGGGATGGGCAGGATGGGCGGTCGCGCCGTGCCTTGCGCTTCGCGCTGGGTTTCGAGCTCGCTGAGCAGCATGGCGGGAGCGACGGCGCTGACCGAGATGGACCCGGACTCGGCGCCGCAGACACCGTCGAAGACCTCGCTTTTGTCGCCGGTGACGAGGATTCTCTTCATCGCGGCCAGGGGCGTGCCGACGATGCTGACGCCGCGCACCAGCTCGTCGGGCCGGCCATCGACGTAGACGCGCCAGACGACAAGCGGAATCACCTGAAAGGCCTGGGGCGAGCTGCGCTGAGTCACGGCAAACCCCGAGGAGATGTCTTCAAAGTAGAGGCCGTAGGGTTTGCCCTGGCGCCGGGCCTCGGCGATCAACATCCGGCGCAGCTTGTCATCGGAGACGGCTTTGGTTGAACTGACGATCAGGTTGCCCTGGCGTCCGGTGGGCATGTAGCCGGCCTGGGCGCGGCCGTGGCCGTTGGACGCGCCGAAGCTGGCGATGGGCAGGCGCGACATGAGGAAGTTCTTGAGGACACCGTCCTGAATCAGGTTGACGCGTTCGGCTTTTTCACCTTCACTGTCGTACTCGTAGTGGCCGGCGAGGGCGATGCCGTTGAAGGTGGAGAGCGTGGGATCGTCGGCCACGGAGAGAAAGCCGGGAAGGATCTGCTTGCCGACATCCCTGGTGAAGGTCTGGCCCTCCTCGTCGCCGCGCTGGCGCTGGCCTTCGAGGCGATGGCCGAGAACTTCATGAAAGAAGACGGCGGCGGCGCGGCCGGAGAGCAGCGCGGGGCCGTCGAAGGGAACGGCGACGGGGGCCTTGCGGAGGGCCTCAAGACGCTCACCGATCCCGCGCACGGCGGCTTCCAGCTCGGCCTGCGAGGGAAGCCCGGCGGCGGTATCGGCCTGGAAGGTGCGCACGAGGAAGAGATCCATGCCGTCTTCAGCGCGGGTGGTGGCCACGATGACGAGGCCCGCGGTAACGCTGGGCGTGACGATCTTTGCGCCTTCAGAGGAGACGAAGTAGCGCGTGGAGTTTTGCGCGGCGAGGCCCACCTCATTCTCATAAACATCGGGAAACTGGCGGAAGACGCGGGAGAGAGCGCGCACGCGCTCCTGCCACTGCGCCCGGTCGACGACCAGCGGCGGAGCGGGCGCTTCAAGATGAACGGCGGGGGTTTCCGCACTGAAGTCGGGAGAATTGTCCTCCTCCCGGGCGCGAACCTCAGCTTCGGTTTGAACGCGCAGGTAGTTATCGAGCGCATTGCCGTAGTCCCTGTTGGTGGCAAACCAGAGGGCGCGCTCGA
>JAKCDN010000350.1 GCA_021841795.1 Acidobacteriota bacterium
GAACCGGGCCTCGCGGACGAAAAGAGCCTCGGCATCCGCGGAAGCTGCCATTCCCGAGAAGGAGCAATCTTCGCCGGAGGGCCGATGGAGGCCGCTCGCCGCTGCCGATCGCCGATTCATCGCGCGCCTCCCGGCAGTGCGCCTGAAAGTGGGCGGAAGCAGATGCCCAGATCTGAAGAGGATGCCGCTGCATGCGCGCCGCACGAGCGGCAGAGTGCACATCTGTGCTGCTGCCGCAGCGCCCTTCGCCGCCTGGAGCCTGGCACTGCCGGGGCCTGGCGGCGGCCGCGGACACACTGCCATGCTTCATAGCTAACTCTGTTGCCGGGCGCATGCAGTGATGCCAGACACCTGCGCGAGGCTGCCGCCAGGCGATCAGGAATCAGTTGATCTGAGAGGTGATTGGTGGACGCGGTAGGAATCGAACCTACAACCTGTCGGTTAAGAGCCGAATGCTCTGCCAGTTGAGCTACGCGTCCTTGGGGGCTGAATCGCCGTGCATTGGAACGCCGCGCGAGTGGACTTCCAGCGCAGCGCGCGCAAGGGAAAAAACCTCCCCGCACCATAGAAATATACCATAAACGCGGAGCGGAACCAAGACGGCGCAGGCGCGTCCGCGCGGCGAAAAAACCGGCGGCGCCGAGTCCGGGGAGCAACTTTCCTCTTCCGCCTGGCGCAGCATATCGAGACCGGCGGCGGCGCAGTCCGGGGAGCAACTGCTGGCCGCCAAGCTGGGCCTGGATAAGAGCAGGGCGACGGCGCAGTCCGGGAGCAGCTACTTCCGCCCGTTGAACTCGTGGACCGCGTCCAGCATCGCCACGATATTTTCAACCGGGGTGCCGGCCTGCACGTTGTGGATGGTGTTGAAGACAAAGCCACCGCCGGGGGCGAAGACTTCACACCGGCGCAACACCTGTTCACGCACCTCCGACGGCGAGCCGAAGGGCAGAACCTGCTGGGTATCCACGCCTCCGCCCCAGAAGACGATGCGGTCGCCGAACTCGGACTTAAGCTTCTCAGGCTCCATGCCCGTGGCCGAGCATTGCACGGGGTTGAGGATGTCGAATCCCGCGTCAATGAACGAGGGGATGAACTTTGAGACCGCGCCGCAACTGTGCTTGAAGGTCTTCCACGGCGTGTGGGCGTGAATCCAGTCATTCACCTGCTTGTAGTAGGGGAGATAGAGGTCGCGCAAGGTCTTCACCGAGCAGAATGCGGAGGTCTGGGTGCCGAAGTCCGTGCCGCAGATGAAGACTGCCTGGACGCTATCGCCGACGACGGCGTGGATTTTCTCGAGGTTCGCAATGGCCACCTCGCTTTGCCGTTGGAAGACCTTGTGGATGTAGTCCTGGCGGCTGCGCGTGGAGACGTACCACTCGCTCACGTCGCGAATGCCTCTGGGGTGCTTGAGAAACGGCCCCGGCACCAGCGCGATGTCACCGAAGGCCGTGCCGCCGAAGCCGGCCAGCACGCCGGCGCCGGTTGCCGAGGCCGCATGCGCGGCGCGCGCCAGATGATCGAGGTCAGGCTGCGCGATGAGCTGAAATTCTTCAGTGTTGTCCTGCGGATCAAGCTTTTCATCGTCAATTGGATCCTGGCGGATGATGGCGTCAAAGAAGAAGCCGCCCTGCGGCATGCGGCCACTCGGGGGCACGGTCATGTCGCCTTCGGGATAGATCAGCGTGTCTCCCTTCGCGTCGGTCGTCACGTTGAATGCGCCGGGGACCAGCACTTCGAGGCCGTTGAAGTTCCAGCTCTTCCAGTTGTCGATGGGAAACCCGAACATCGACGAGCGCGAGTAGACGCCGACGACATCGACACCCATCGCCGCGCGCAGGTCTTCCTCAACGGTGGCCAGCATCTGAAATGGCTCGTGCACGCGCACCGGGCGCTTTTCAAGGCCATAGTAGTCGCGCAGCGCTGCCACGCAACTGGCGTGGACGCCGGTTGTGGCCGAGCCGCCGAAATCGATGGGGATCCGGTCCGGCTGTTGGTGGCGGAGGGTCTTGTGGAGCCGCTCGCGGCCGGCAGTAGAAATCTCTGTTGAACCTTGCAACTGCGTGGTGTCGCTCATTGCTCTCTGCTCCTGCCGCCGTTTTCAGCGCGGGGAATTGCGGCCAGATAGCGCCGCTTCCCGTCCGCACCGGACGGTTCGCTTTCAATGGAGGTTTGCAACGAGTATAAATTGGAATCGCGGCGCGGCGTTGATCTGCGCGACGCGCTCTCAGCCGCCGGAAGGCTCGGGATGGCTCGAGAAAGAGCTGCGCCCTCAGCTCTTCAGCGCTACGCGAATGTGCAGCTCCTTCAGTTGCTGCTCGCTGACCGGGGTGGGGGCTTCAGCCATCAGGTCGATGGCTTTGGCGGTCTTGGGGAAGGCGATGACCTCGCGGAGGTTGGCGGCGCCGGCCAGCAGCATCACGATGCGATCGAGGCCGAGCGCGATGCCGCCATGCGGGGGCGTGCCGTACTCGAGCGCGTCGAGGAAGAAGCCGAAGCGCGCCCTGGCCTCATCCTCTGTAATCCCAAGCGAGGAAAAGATCTGCTGCTGCACGTCTTTGCGGTGAATACGGATGGAACCCGAGCCGAGTTCGAGCCCATTCATGGCGAGGTCGTAGCAGTTGGCGCGCACGCTTGCCGGATCGCCGACGAGGTTCTGCATGTCGGCCTCGATGGGCGCGGTGAAGGGATGGTGCGCCGGAACCCATTTTCCCGTGGCCAGATCGTACTCGAACATCGGGAAATCAGTGAGCCACATGGGATGGAAGGCCTGGCTGCCGTCGATGAGCGGGGCGCCGGCCGCGCGCGCATGAGCGGCCTGGACCACGATATCGGTCACGCGGAATGCGCCGTGCCGATCGGCGTACTTCTTCGCCAGCTCCGAGCGAAAGTTGCCGGCCGCGGCGTAGACGTTGATCTCGCGCTCCGACAGCCGTCCGGGAAACTTGGTGTCGCTGGCTTTGATGTGATGGGCCGGATCGCCGGCCACGATGATGACGAAGTCGTCGTCGGCCGCGCCCGCCAGCTCGCGCACCTTCACGGCCGCGTCAGGGAAGGTCTTTGCCAGGCGCTTGAAATCGTCGATGAATTTGGCCCCTTTTTTCTGGTCGAAGAGCGGATGGTTATCTTCGCGCTCCTTGCGACTGAGCTCGCCCACCCCGGGAATGCGCAGTGCGACGATGGGCAGCGCCGGATCGATCTGCAGGGTGGCCAGCATCTCGTCGGCAAAGGCGGCGCGCACATCGGTGAGGCCGGGCAGACGCAGGTCGGGCTTGTCGGTGCCGTACTGGCGCATCGATTCGTCGT
>JAKCDN010000017.1 GCA_021841795.1 Acidobacteriota bacterium
TTCGAGCTATATGTGGCGGCGCGGTACTTGAGGGCCAAGCGGCGGCAGGCTGTCGTCGGCGTGGTCACGGCCATCTCTGTCGCCGGAGTGGCGGCGGGGGTGGCCGCGTTGATCATCGCCCTGGCCATTACCAACGGCATGCAGCACGACCTGCAGGACAAGCTCCTCGGCTCCAGCGCGCACGTCCAGCTGATGCAGGTCGACGGGCGTGGAATCTCCGACTGGCAGCCGCTCCTGCAACGTCTGCGCAAGCTGCCCCATGTCACCGCCGCCTCTCCGGGGCTCTACGAACAGGTGGTCGTGGCCCGCGGCGCGCGCGACGGCTATGCCCTCATCGAGGGCGTCTTGCCTGACGATGAGCGCACCGTCAGCGACCTGCTTGCGGCGGCCACGCCCGGCTCCGTCGCGGCGCTCGAACCCCAGCCAAAGCCCGCCGCAGCCGCTGCCTCCGAACTGCCGCCCATCGTCCTCGGCAGCGACCTCGCAGACACGGTCGGCGCCATCGTCGGCGATACCGTCATGGTGGTCAGCCCCCAGGGCGAGCTCACCCCGCTCGGTGGCATTGTGCCCAAATACATGACCTTTCGCGTTGCCGGCACCTTCCACTCCGGCTTCTACCAATACGACGCGCAGATGGGCTTCCTGCGTCTCGCCGATGCCCAGCGCCTCTTCGACGAGCCCGACCTGCTCTCCGTCATCAGCTTCAAGGTTGACGACCTCGACCGCGCTCCCCAGATTGCCCAGGCCATCGAGAAGGCCGCCGGCCCCAGTTACATGACCACCAACTGGATGGAGCAGAACCGCGAGCTCTTCCGCGCTCTCAAGCTGGAACGCGTCGTCACCTTTATCGTGATTGCGCTCATCGTCATCGTCGCCGCGCTCAACATTCTCATCGCCTTGACCATGATGGTCATGGAGAAAACCCGAGACATCGCCGTCATGATGAGCTTTGGCGTCGATCCCGCACAGGTGCGGCGCATCTTCCTTCTGCAGGGGTTTCTCATCAGCGTCATCGGCACCCTGCTCGGTCTCGCCCTCGGCTACATCGCCTCCTGGGCCGGCGGCCACTACCATTTCATCCATCTCTCCGCCGAGGTCTACTCGATCGACACCCTGCCCTTTGCTCCTCGTGTCATGGATGGGGTCATCGTCGCCGCGGTTTCCATCGGCATCTCGCTGCTGGCCACGCTCTATCCCTCATCGGCGGCCGCGTCGATTCTGCCTGCCGAAGCCCTCAGGTATGAGTAACTCGCGTCCCGTAAGCTCCATTCAAGATAGCGGGGTATCCCGGTCCGCATCGCCCGCTGCGCTCAGAATCAGGAATCTTGCGCAGACTCGGCCGTTGCGCTCGCCGTGCATGGCCTGCGCAAACCGGGCCGTTGGCCGCGGCGCAGCCGTCTCACCGCATTCCGGGCAAGTTACTGCGGTGTAATGATCCCGCCCAGCGCATGCCGCCGCGGCAGCACGATGCCGCGATGATCGACCTCCGGCGCCGTGCGCGGCGGCTCTTCGTCAAGGCCTGTTCGCTCCGTAAGCGCCCCTCCGCAGGCAGGGCACCAGTCGGCCTTCACGCTCGCCCCGAGCACCGCATGGCATTGACTGCAAATCCGTTCCATATCGAGAGCTTACCGCACCCCACCCTGGCCGCAGCTTGGCCGCCTCACTTTCCCGTACACTGGCTTTATGCACCCTCCGGTTCGCCTCGCCGCAATCGACATGGACGGCACCCTCTTACCCGCGCTCTCGCAAACCATGAGCCGGCGCACCGGTCGCTCGCTCCTGGCCGCCCAGCAGGCAGGCATCACCGTTGCCATTGCCACGGGACGGCGGCTGGCCTACACTCTGCCCCTGATTGAAAATCTGGGCCTGCGAGCGGATACGCCCCTGATTACGTCGAATGGTGCAGTAACCTGCGCATTGGGCGGCGGAGAACTCCAATGCTGCCATATGAGTGCAAGAGTGGCCAGGGGCATTTGCGCTGTGCTTCGCCCCTTCGGAACGCTCGTCTTCACCTTTAACCGGCCCGGACGTGGCGAGATGGTTCTTGAAGATATGGAGCAGGCGCATGGGCGGATCGCCCTCTGGATCGAGGCCAACCACAACGCCATCGAGGTGGTTAAGCCGCTGGAGAAGGCTCTGGTGGATGGGCAGGATCCCATTCAAGGCATGGCCGCCGGCACAATTGCCCAGATGCGCGCTGCGGAAAAGGCCCTCAGGGCCAGCGTCTGGGCCCAGGAGTGCGACTGTGTCTGTACCGAGTATCCGGCGCGCGACCTCTCGATTCTTGACCTCGTGCCCCTCGGCGTCTCAAAAAACACCGCCCTGGAGCGCCTTGCGGCCCGTCTCGGCGTCGATCGCAAGGAAACGCTGGCGATCGGCGACAACTGGAACGACCTGGGTATGCTCGAGTGGGCGGGGCAGGCGATCGTGATGGCCAATGCCGCCGCGGAATTGCGCGCGCTGGCAAAAACCCGCGGCTGGAAGCAGGCGCCTTCAAGCGACGAAGACGGCGTGGCCGTGGTCCTGGAATCGATTCTCAAGAATAGGACGGCGGTCCAGGCATGACCGGTGCGGCGCGTCTCCGGCCATCGCTTCACCCCGCGCGTGCGGCTGCGCTTGCGCTGGCTGCGGCCCTGCTCGGCCTTGGCCCGCGCGTGCATGCCGCCGAACAGGCCACGCTCAGCAATGGATTCACCATGCGCTGCAATCATCACGCCCTGGTCGACGGCCGCATGCGCCTCTACCTCAGCGCCGGCCAGGATGATTACGTCGAGTTCGCGCCCGGTGAAATCGCAGGCTTCCAGAAGTTTCCCGATCCCGCTCAAGTCGTGCCCGCCTCCGCCGCGCCGCCGCATCCCGCCCCGGCCTCGCCACTCACCGGCGCCGATCTGCGCCAGATGCTTGCCCGCGCCGGCGCCGAGCACAATCTCGACGTCGATCTTCTCGCCAGTGTCGTCAAGGCAGAGAGCGGCGGCAATCCTCGCGCCGTCAGCCATGCCGGCGCCCAGGGCCTCATGCAGCTCATGCCCGGCACCGCCGCGGACATGGGCGTGCGCGACAGGTTGCAGCCGGATCAGAATGTGCGCGGCGGATCGACCTATCTCGACGATCTCCTCATCCGCTACCACGACAACCTCGCCCTGGCCCTGGCCGCCTATAACGCCGGACCTGAGGCCGTCGACCGCTATCACGGCATCCCCCCGTACCGTGAAACCCGCTTGTACGTCGCGCGCGTGATTCACGAGTTCAACCGGCGGGTGCAGGCCCGCCAGGCGCAGGCAAAGACTCTCGCCCTTCCGCCGGCGGCGCACCTGGCCTCCCGCTAAAGCAGCGCGCTCGCCTCTCCTCTTGACCCTCCCCATCGCGCGCCGCCGCCTGCCTGCGTTTGGCCGAAGTTTCAATCAACCCCGCGTCGCTGCGTGAGAACATGGAGGAAGAACCCATACGCGCCGGCGTTAATCCGGCTCAACGGAGATTGCTTGAAGAAGAGCCAATGGATCTTGGGCGGCCTGGTGCTGCTTGCCTTTGCCGCGCTGCTGCTTTGGGCGCGCACGCATGTTTCCTTTAATTTCCATCTCTTTGCCACGCAGGTTGCCCTGGCCGACTGGCGCATCATTCTCCTCGCTGTTCTCTGCATCTACGCCAACTTCGTCTTTCGCGCCTTCCGCTGGCGCCGCCTGATGCGGCATGCGCAGCAGGTCTCGGCCCTTTCCCTCCTCGGATCGCAGGTCATGGGCTTCACCGCCGTAGCCCTCATCGGCCGCGTCGCCGATCCCGTTCGCCCCTACCTGGTCTCGAAAAAAACCGGCTCTCCGCTCAGCACCCAACTCGCCGTATACATCGTCGAGCGGCTGCTCGATGCCGGTTCGGTGGCCCTGCTTTTCTCCGTCGGGATGATCTGGGTTCCCGGCGACGCCATCTTGAGCGCCACCGCGCACACTGGACCGTTGGCCCATCTTGCCCTCCATCACCGCGACCTGGCCCTGGCCGCAGCCCGCTTCGGCGGTCTGGCGCTCACCGTGATGGGTACGCTCTTCCTCTTTGCCGTGCGCCTCGCCGGTGAGCCCGTCGCTGCGGTCTTCGAACGCGGACTGAGCCTGGTCTCGAAAAATCTCGCCCACACCGCCGCGCACAAGATCCGCACCTTCCACTCCGGCCTCGACACCATTCGCTCCCTGCGCGATTTTGCCGCCGTCGCCAGCCTCTCCATCTGCATGTGGATCCTGATCTGCTTCGCTTACTTCGAGACCTGCCGTGCCTTTATCGCCAGCCCCGAGCTGGCAGGCATTACCGCGCCAAAATGCGTCCTGTTGATGGTCGCAAGCGGCACCGCAAGCATCATCCAGCTTCCTGTCATCGGCTGGTTCTCGCAGATCGGCCTGGTCGTCGTCGCCCTGACCGGCATCCTCGGCGCCAACGCTGAGGCGGCTACGGCCTGCGCGGCAACCCTGCTGCTGGTCACCTTCCTCGGCATTGTTCCCGTGGGCCTCATCTGGGCGCAATTCGAGAACGTCAGCCTGCGCAAGGTCGCCTCCGAAAGCGAAAAAGCCGAGGAAGGCCTGGAACCCGAAGCGCCTCCGGTCTCCTAGCCGCCCGCACTCTCCGTAGTCGGCGAATCTACGTGTAGCGAATGCTATCCGGGCCTACTGCGCCGCCCGTCATGATCATGCTCATCGCCTGCTCCATGGTCATTTCGGTTTCGATCACCCGCTCCGCCGGCAGAATCTGCAGAAACGCCGATGTGGGGTTAATCGCATTCGGCACCAGCACCGCGGCCAGCGCCCGGCCGCTCGAGGCATCCGTCAGCGTGCGCGTCAGAAAACCGATGCTCTTCTGCCCGGCCACTGGAAAATCGATCAGCACCACCCGCTGGCTCGTATCTTTCTTGGCCATCATCGTATCCAGCAGTTGTCGCACCGATGTGTACACTTTGGCCACGAACGGTAGCCGTTCCAGCACCGATTCAAACAGGCCGAACAACTGCCGCCCCACCACCAGCGAGGTCACCCGTCCCACCACGTAAAGCACCGCCAGCGTAAGCACGACCGCCAGCGCCGGCTGCAGCCACGGATTGCCAAACCATCCCTGCGGAAAATACGTCGCCAGAAGCTGCACTGCCGGCAAACCGGCCTTGGCCAGCGACTCCAGGACGAAGCTGAAGATCAGGTACGTAACAAACAGAGGCCCTATGGTGATAATTCCGGCCAGAACATTGCGCTGCAGGTTGCGCAGCGTGCGGTTGATGGGTCCTTTCACTGCCGTCACCTCGTTTTGAGAATATCCCGGACCAGCCCGCCATCCGAAAAATCCGCGCCGGACGCGGAAGCCAGTTTCCATTCCCGCCAAAATCGGCTATATATGAGGATTGTCGCCCTGCAATGCGGCAGAATGATACCTATGAGAGATCAGGAAAGTAGCGACCTGTCTGAAGAGCGAGCGGACGCGGCGGATCTGCCCGAAGTTCCGTCATCCCGTCCCCGTGCCGTGGGCTCTCCGCTATCGATGGGCGCAAGCCGGCGCGTAGCGCGCCCCACAACCGAGGAAGAGATTAAGCAGTTCCAGGCCCCGGAGACCGAGCCACTGCCCGAGAGCCGGCCCGATTCGGAAGCGGAGTCCCCGAATGTGCAGCGCGCGGCCAGCTTTCTCCGCACCGTGATTCCGTTTGTGCAGCGCCTCTTGCCGCTGCTCGATGGAAACATCGGCTCTGCCGTCAGCAACCTGCTGGCGCCACATCCGCACGCGCAGCCGTCTCCCGCCCCGGTCAAGGTTGACCTCGTTCCCCTCGAAGACGGATTGGCTGAGCTGCGCTCGCAGCAGCACGGCCTCCGGCTCCAGGTAACGGAGCAGAACACCTCGCTGAAGCGCGTCGAAGATCAACTGGAACTGGTCCGCGAGGCCACCGACCGCAATACCCTCGAACAGCAGGAGCTGCTCGAAGACATGAAGGCCTTTGAAACCCGCATGAAGTTTGTGGCCTTTCTTGTGCTGGCGCTGGTTGCGGGCGGATTCCTGCTGACCCTGGCGATCTTCCTGCATCTCCGCAAAGTGCTGCCGTAGCCTCGCCTGCCGGGTTTGCCTCATCTTTGCGCTCGCAGGCGGCTCTGAAACTACGCGCCTTTCGGCTCCGCAAACCGCTCCGTCCCGCTCGCCATCGCGGCGCGCTTTTTCACTCTGGCCTCGGTAACGGGGAACTGCGCCTGCGTCGTCAGGCCCATAATCGCCTGGCGCGGAGTTTGATAACGCGCCTTAAAGTTCGAGAACTGTATCTTCGATCGCCAGCCTGACGTTGCCGTCGGACTTTGCCAGCCGGCGCACAGCCTCCGGCTTGTCCACTCGCGCCTTCAGCATCACCAGCGCCACCGGAACGCTCCGGCCCGCGCTCTTGATCGTCTCCACAGCCACCGAGCGATCGATATTGCAGGCGCGCATCAGGATCCGTATGCCGCGCTCGACCAGCTTCGAGTTCTGCATGTGAACGTTCACCATCAGGTTTTCGTACACATACCCAAGCCGCGTCATCGCGCCCGTGGTGATCATGTTCAGAATCATCTTTTGCGCCGATGCCGCCTTCATCCGCGTGGACCCGGACACAACCTCCGCGCCGACTTCGGCGACAATCGTCGTATCCGCCGCCGCTGCCAGCGGCGTTCCCTGGTTGCACGTCACCGCGGCGGTGCGCGCTCCCCGCGCCCGCGCATAGGCCACTGCCGCAACCACGTACGGCGTCCGGCCTGACGCCGAGACTCCCACAATCACGTCCTTGCGCGTGGGGCGGCGGCGGGCCACGTCCCGCTGGCCCAGCTCTTCTGAGTCTTCGTTCACTTCAACCGCCGACGCCAGTGCCTTGGGGCCGCCGGCCATGATGTATTGAACCTGACCTGGAGCCGTCGAGTAAGTCGGCGGGCACTCCGACGCATCCAGTGCCGCGATCCGGCCGCTGGAACCGGCGCCGATGTAGATCAGACGGCCGCCATCCCGCAGGCTGCGCGCCACCTCGTCGATCACCGCCGCGATCTCGGGAATCGCCTTCTTTACCGCTGCTGCCACCTTCGCATCTTCGTGGTTGATGATGCGCGCAATCTCAAGCGCGGACTTGGTGTCCAGCCCCTGAGATGCCTCATTGTGGCTTTCGGTCGTGAGTTGTTGAAGCAGGTTGGCCTGGTCGTTATTGGTCTCTTTGGTGCGGGTGCCAGCCGTTTCCTGCATCGTGGTGCTGATTAGCATCGCGTCAGTCCCCGCATTTCATTGTATCTGTAAAAAATAAGCAAGCTTAAAAAATTGTTCGGCTGTATCCCCGGTAATACTCCTGTTCGCGGCCTCAGCCAAGTCCCGCTCGCACCGCGTCGTGAAAGGCCGGCCGCACCTGCCGGATAAGCTGGCTCTTGCGATCCGGCCACGTCCGGTTCGTCAGCAGAACCACGGCCACGGACGCCTCCAGATCGATCCACAGCGAGCAGCCGCTGTAGCCAAGATGCCCGATCGACCGCGGCGAGAATCTCTGGCCCGACGAAGAGACTGTCGACGGCGTATCCCATCCCAGCGCCCGGCTGCTGCCTCCCGGCGCTTGCCGCTGTGAAAACTGGCGCACGGTGCGCTCTGCAAACAGGGAAGGCTTCGCCCCGCTCTCGATGATCGCCGCCGCAAAACGCAGTAAATCCGGAACGTTACTGAAGAGCCCCGCATGTCCCGCGACTCCGCCCAGAACCCACGCATTCTCGTCCTGCACCTCGCCCTGGATGCGCCGATGACGAAAGCTTCGATCCTCCTCGCTGGGAGCGATCGCGTTCCGGATATCGGAAGCCGGGCAGAACTGCGTGGCGCTCATTCCCAGCGCGGAAAAGACCTCGCGGCCTGTCCAATGCGCCAGGTCTTCGCCGGTCACCGCTTCCAGCGCCTTCCCCAGCAGGATAAAACCTGGATCGGAGTATTCGGCGCGGGTGCCGGGCTCAGCCTCCAGCCGCAGCTTCAGGCAGGCATCGAGCAGAAGATCGGGTGTCGTGGCATTCCTGAAGAGCTCCACGTAGCCAGGAAGTCCTGAGTTGTGCGCCAGCAGGTTCCGCAATGTGATCTCGCGCGCGCGATCGTGCGCCCCTCGTCCGTCCACAAAACCCGGAATCGCTTCGCCCAGCCTTGTATCGATATCGAGTTGCCCGCGTTCAACCAGCAGCATAGCGGCCGCCGTGGTGGCCGCAACCTTGGTCAGGCTGGCCACGTCGTAAACAGTTGCCGTTTCAACCCGCGGCGAGGACTCTTCATACGTGAACCCTCCCAGTGCCCCCTCAACAACAACTTCGCCGCCGGCCCACACGCCAAAGGCACAGCCCGGAAAAGCGCCGTACGAAATTGCCTCCCGCAAAATCTGTATTGCCGGCGCAAAGCGGTCGCCTGTTGCAGTCGATTCGGCGGCATCGCGGGGATCGATCTTCGGCATCTCTTCTTCAGGGTAACGCGCAAAGCCTTCTGCCGCCCGCCGAACCGCCTGCGGTGTGGATCGGGATTTAATGGCGCGCTCGATCGGCCATGGCGCAAAGAACGCAGAATCTGCGGGCCTTAGTCCATCATTGGTCGTTTTTGGGGCCCAGGGCCATCGCATTTGGATTATGGACTGCAAGCAGGATCAGGTTTGAAAGGGCGCGGCTTCAACCGTACCGAAAGAAAGGTGCAAAATCCGTCCCGGCTTCAGCCGCTGGGGGATGTTTTGAGGATTGAACCCCATCCCGCAGGGCCTTCTAAAGGCCAGACATATTCATGGGATGGGTCTGCGGCACGGCTGAGGCCGTCCCCTTGCAAAGCAAGATCATCCCATAGCCTGAAATGCAATTGACCTGGTTTCTGGACGGCTGCGGCCTTGCATCGCAGTCCGTTCAAGGCTGCCTCGGTTCAAGGTGGAAAGGGAACTGCACCCCCTAAATCACCCGGGCGTTCAGCGCAATGGCGCCGGCGCGGGAGAGCGTACAGCTTCCCGTCTGGCTGCAGCGATAGTGCACGTTCGAGCGGTAGTCGTTCCACGACACCGCATCGCTTGAAGCCACGGTGCTTCCTACCAGAAAGGATCTGCCATCGTTGGTTTCGATGGTTCCCGCCTTCTCGTTGTAATCCTCCACGGTAAGATCCCCCTCCACATAAAGTGTCGTGGGAATGGTAACCGTAGCCGTATCAGTGCGCTGTCCTTCAACTGCGCTTCCAGGCGCTCCCAGGCTTTTCGCCGCGCTGGCCGTCAGCTCATGGGCAGGCTTGACCGGCCGTTCGGTGACTGGCCGGCGATAGTGGTGTGTGAAGAAAACCAGTCTGGCCCTGGCCATCTCCGTCGCTCTCCGGCGATGCGCCGTCAGATTCGGCAGCGAACGCGACACCAGCGCATATTGCAGATGCGCCTGGGGCGCGGACGCAGGGCGGCTCAACGCCGGTCGGCTGGTCGTCTGCACCGCCATGATCACAGCGCCATGGGCAAGTGTGGACAAGCTCGCCTGCACAGGCAGGGCTGGTTGGGATGGCGCCGCGATAACGGCTGCCGGCGGCTGGATCGCACTCTGGCTCGAAACGGCACTGGCGGCATTGTCCGTTGTTCCCGCGGAGGAATTAGCTGTCGTCAGAACCGCGATTCCAACACCGGTCAGGCTACCCAGGGAGATTCCTAACGCGGCAAAAAGAACCGGTGCGATGCGGCGGATCGTGTATGCAAGTGGGATCTCCGACTGCGAAGGACTCGCGGCAATCGGCTGCAGGGATTCGATGAGCGTCGCCATAGTATTTTTTGAGCGGCAACAGCGGCCGCCTCGCTTTCTTCGGTTTCAACTCTATTGAACAAACTTCGGGAGTTTGGAACAATCCACCAAAAGGACCAAATCTGCTCCAAAAGAGTGATTACCATCCCAACTTTGGTAAGAAAATTCTCCGGCGTGGCGTCTCCAGAATTCGCAGCCTGAATGCACTGCGATCCTGGGCGTAGTTCGGCCGGCTTTTAGGCCCGGCGGAGTCGCAGGCAGGATCTGCGCTTCTGCGCCGCCCATTTCAAATGCAACACCCCAGGGTCTGTTCACACGCTCTGGTAGCCATGCTGCCCGGCCATTTCGCCGCAAACATTCCGGTTGAGCCAGGCGGCTCGCCCACACTTGAGCCCCGATTCCGGTTAATCTAGGATCGGTAGAAGCGAATGCAATCCGAATCCGGCGATCCATCCATCCACACTCCGGCCGATCCTGCCGCCATCCGGCAGGCATCAGCGGCCGTTCCCCCGCAGAACTCCAGCACGCGCAAGGCCCCGGGACTGATGCTCTGGGTGCGCGACCTGCTCATCTCCGCTGCCGCCTCCGTCCTCATCATCACCTTCCTCTATCAGCCTGTCCGCGTCGAAGGCACCAGCATGCTCCCGCGCCTTGAGGACAGTGACCGCTTATTTATCAACAAGTTCGTCTACCACCTCACGTCGATTGCGCAGGGCGACGTAGTCGTATTTCATTACCCGCGCGACCCGGAAAAGAGCTATATCAAGCGCGTCATCGCGCTCCCCGGAGACACCCTGAGCATCGATCGCGGGCATGTCTACGTCAATGGCAGGCTCCTGCGTGAGCCCTACGTCCCGGCCGAGTACCGCGACACCCGCTCCCTGGCGCAAATGGTGGTTCCCCCCGGCTGCTACTTCATGATGGGGGACCATCGCTCCATCTCCTCTGACAGCCGCGATTTCGGCCCCGTAGAGCGTTCCCTGATCTACGGAAAGGCGGTCTTCGTCTACTGGCCGGCACGCGATCTCGGTGTGGTTCATTAGGGTCGGTGGAAAAACCCGACTGAATCGGTCGTTAAAACCTGCTAAAATTCATTGAATCCACTCCTCGGAGAGGCGATGCAGGCGATCCTGGCGCTCGAAGACGGGCGCATCTTCCGCGGGCAAGGCCATGGACACCCCGGCGAATGCAGGGGCGAAGTGGTTTTTAATACTTCCCTAACTGGTTACCAGGAAATTGCGACCGATCCGTCCTATGCAGGCCAGATCGTCGTCCTGACCAACCCACAAATCGGCAACTACGGCACCAACCATGCCGACAATGAAGCCGCAAAGCCCTACATTGAGGGCCTCATCGTACGTGAGTTCTCGGCCATCAGCTCCAACTGGCGGTCCGAGCAGGTCACCGATGAGTACATGGAGCGGTATTCGGTCCCGGTCCTGGCCGAGATCGATACCCGTGCGCTTGTGCGTCATCTGCGCACCAAGGGCGTCATGCGCGGTGTCATCTCCACCGCCACCTCCGACATCGACGCTCTGGTGGAGAAAGCCCGTAATGTCCGCAAGATGGACGGGACGGATCTGGCCAAAGTCGTCTCCACCAGGACCAGCTACGACTTTGACGCCTCGGACCCACGCAACCAGGCCGGCGATCCGCTGCTGGCCGATGGCTTCCTCCACAAGCCCCACTCAGACCGGAAAATACTGAATGTAGTAGCTTATGATTTCGGTATTAAGCAAAACATATTGCGCATGTTAGCCCGCGAGAACTGCCGCGTCAAAGTGGTCCCGGCCGAAACCACCGCGGACCAGGTGCTTGCGCTCAAGCCGGACGGCGTCTTCCTCTCGAACGGCCCCGGCGACCCCGAGCCCGTGGACTACGCTGTCCGCGCCATCCGGCAGATGATCGGCCGTGTGCCCATCTTCGGGATCTGTCTGGGACACCAGCTCACAGGCTTGGCGCTGGGCGGCCGCACCTACAAGCTCAAGTTCGGACATCATGGCGGTAACCATCCCGTTCGCAATAACTTAACCGGGAAAGTCGAGATCACGGCGCACAACCACAACTTCGCCGTCGATCCCGATTCGATCAACGCCAATGAAGTGGAGCTGACGCACGTCGACCTGAACGACCAGACCCTCGAGGGTCTCCGTCACAAGTCCTTGCCCCTCTTCAGCGTCCAGTACCACCCCGAAGCCGCCCCCGGCCCTCACGACTCCCACTACCTCTTCCGCGACTTCCGCAAAATGATGGAGGAGTGGAAGGGATGAGCGGCCCTTCTCAATCCAACGGGCAATTGGTTTGGCAGGTGTTATTGTCCCCGAAAAAGATCAAAAAATGGGCGGAGAGTCGGAAGGCACCGGTTGAGGTACGGAAAGTAAAGTCAAAAATCGATTATGCCGCCTCCATGCCGGGTGTATACAGGTTCATTTTTCCGGACGATCACTCTTACTACATAGGGGAGGCACAACACCTTGGCACAAGACTGCACTGTCACATATGCCCAAATGCAGAAAGGCAATCCGAAGACACTGCGAAGAATCGAACAAAAAGGCGCGTAAGCGACGCGATAAAGAATTCGATCGGCAAATGTTCTCTCGAATATCTGACTATCGACGGCACTCTCGCAATTTGCGGACTAACACTTGATCAGAATAGCTTTGGCGATCCCTTTGCCCGACTTCTCCTCGAGAACTTGGCTATATTGCAGGCTGAAAAAACTGAGAAGACGTGGCGCTCGCTGAATCGGAAGGTTCCTGCAGCAATACCTCAAAGCACAAAGGATCTCGCCGGCCCGGCCGCACTGGCAGGGAATCTGATAAAGCCTGGTCCAGGCGGAGCATTGATTGATCGAGGTGGGTTTAAGACGATGCTTTGAAAGGGCACGGCTTTAGCCGTGCCGCAAAACGACCACGATGATCGGGGCTTTAGCCCCTGAGGGATGTTTTTGAAACCCGCACGCGAGCACGCAACGAATAACGCGCAAACCTACTTTGTCACGTCCGATACGTGGGAACGGCGAGCGCTTTTTCAGAATGAAGCGTGGGCGCGGTTGTTCTTCAGGAACCTTCTGGCACATCGCGATGATGCTTATCTCTTGCACGAATTCGTTCTCATGCCAGATCATTTCCATTTGCTCATCACTCCTTCGATTGCGTTGGAACGTGCGGCTCAACTCATCAAAGGCGGATTCTCGTATCAGGCAAAAAAGGAACTCGGATCGAACGCTGAAATCTGGCGGCGCGGTTTTTCCGATCATCGCATTCGCAACTCCGAGGATTACCACAAGCACGTTCATTACATTCACCTGAACCCGGTTAAGAGGGGCCTTTGCCAGGGCCCGTGCGAGTACAAATACTCGTCCGCGTATCCCGGTTGGAAGCTTGACCCCATCCCCCAGGGGCTAAAGCCCCGAGACATTTACGAATCCCCTATCGGCACGGCTGAAGCAGTGCCCTTTCAATACACCACCGCCAAGATTTAGGAAGCACAGAAGACCATGCCACGTAGAGATGACATTCAGAAGATCCTGGTGATCGGCTCCGGCCCGATCGTCATCGGCCAGTCGGCCGAGTTTGACTACTCCGGCACGCAGGCCTGCAAGGCCCTCAAGCAGGAAGGCTATGAGGTCGTCCTCGTCAACTCCAATCCGGCCACCATCATGACCGATCCCGAGTTGGCCGACCGCACCTACATCGAGCCCCTCACCCGCGAGTATGTGGAAGAGATTATCCGCATTGAGACGGAGATGCTCGCCGCCAGGCCAGGCGCTGGTAAATTCGCGCTGCTTCCTACCGTCGGCGGACAGACCGCCCTCAATCTCGCCGTCGATCTCGCTGATGCCGGCGTCCTCGAACGCTACAACGTCGAGCTCATCGGCGCCAAGCTCGAAGCCATCAAAAAAGCCGAGGACCGCCTCCTCTTCAAGGACGCGATGGTGCGCATCGGCCTTGAAGTCCCTCGCTCCGCCCTGATCAACAATCTCCGCGACGGCCTCGACTTTGCCGCCAAGCTCGGTTTTCCCATCCTCATCCGCCCCAGCTTCACCCTCGGCGGCACCGGCGGCGGCATCGCCTACAACCGCGAAGAGCTCATGGAGATCCTCTCCCGCGGCCTCGACCTATCGCCTGTCCACGAGTGCCTCCTCGAGGAGAGCGTCCTCGGCTGGAAAGAGTACGAGCTCGAGGTCATGCGCGACCTCGCCGACAACGTCATCATTATCTGTTCCATTGAGAACTTCGATCCCATGGGCGTCCACACCGGCGACTCCATCACCGTCGCCCCCGCCCAGACTCTCACCGACCGCGAATACCAGAAGATGCGCGACGCCGCCATCGCCGTCATGCGTGAGATTGGCGTCGAAACCGGCGGTTCCAACGTTCAATTTGCCGTCAACCCCGTCGACGGCCGCATGACCGTCATCGAGATGAATCCGCGTGTCTCGCGTTCGTCGGCTCTGGCCTCGAAGGCCACCGGCTTCCCCATCGCCAAGATCGCCGCCAAGCTTGCCGTCGGTTACACCCTCGACGAGATTCCCAACGACATCACGCGCAAAACCCCCGCCTGCTTCGAGCCCACCATCGATTACGTGGTCGTCAAGATTCCCAAGTGGCAGTTTGAAAAGTTCCCCGGCGCCGATGACACCCTCGGACCGCAGATGAAGTCCGTCGGCGAGGTCATGGCCATCGGCCGCACCTTCAAGGAAGCTCTCATGAAGGCCTGGCGCTCCCTCGAAACCGGCAAAAAAACCGGTGCCGAAGTCCTGGAACCCCGCCGCCTCACCCAGATGCTCGTTACCCCGCGGCCGGAGCGCCTGGGCTATATTCGCTACGCCTTCGAGCGCGCCATGAGCGTGCGCGAAGTGGCGCGCCTCACCAAAATGGATCCCTGGTTCCTGCACCAGCTCCGCGAGATCACCCAGGCCCAGAAAAGTATCGCCAACACCCCCCCCGGCGAGATCGGCGCCGAAGGCTTTCGCCGCCTCAAACGACTCGGCCTCAGCGACGAGCGCATCGCCACCGAATGGAAGCTTGAAGGCCACGATGGCATCCGCCAGGTGAGGGAACTGCGCGAAAAGCTCGGAATCCGCCCCGTCTACAAGCTCGTTGACACCTGCGCCGCCGAGTTCGAGTCCATGACGCCCTACCTCTACTCAACCTATGAGGAAGAGGATGAGGCGCCTCCAACCTCCAGGCCCAAGATCATCATCCTCGGCTCCGGACCCAATCGCATCGGGCAGGGAATCGAGTTCGATTATTGCTGCTGCCATGCTGCCTTCGCGCTCAAGGATGACGGCTACGAGACCATCATGGTCAACTGCAACCCCGAGACCGTCTCCACCGACTACGACACCAGCGACCGCCTCTACTTTGAGCCCCTCGTGCTCGAAGACGTGCTCGCCGTCTACAACCACGAGGCCCAGTCGGGCGCTCAGATCGGCATGATCGTGCAGTTCGGCGGCCAGACCCCTTTGAATCTGGCCCAGCGCCTTCGCGCTGCCGGCGTGCCCATCATCGGCACCTCGCCTGATTCCATTGACCTCGCCGAAGACCGCAAACTCTTCGGCAAGCTGTTGGAAGATTTGCAGATACCTCAGCCGCACGGCGGCACTGCCACCAACGTCGAGCAGGCGCTCGCCGTGGCCGATACCATCGGCTATCCCGTGCTCGTTCGGCCCAGCTTCGTCCTCGGCGGCCGCGCCATGGTCATCGCCTACGATGCCGACGCCGTAACCCGCTACATGCGGCAGGCCGTTGAATACTCCCAGGAGCGCCCCGTCCTCATCGACCACTTCCTCGAAAACGCCGTCGAAGTTGACGTCGATGCGCTCTGCGATTCAGAAGACGTCCTCATCGCCGGCATCATGCAGCACATTGAGGAGGCAGGCATCCACTCCGGCGACTCATCCTGCGTCCTGCCCGCGGTCGATATCAAGCCCGAGACCCTCGAGACTCTGCGGGCCTACACCCGCAAGCTCGCGCTGGCGCTCAAGGTCGTAGGCCTCGTCAACCTCCAGTTCGCCATCCAGCGCGACGATCGCGGAAATGACCACGTCTACGTCATTGAAGTCAATCCTCGCGCCTCCCGCACTGTCCCCTATGTCTCCAAGGCCACCGGCATCCCACTGGCCAAGATCGCCGCCCGCCTCATGACCGGACGCAAATTGCGCCAGCTCCTGCCCGCCGAGCTCGCCTCCGGCAAGGATCTCGGCACCGGCGCCCACTTTTACGTCAAATCGCCCGTCTTCCCGTGGTCCAAGTTTGCCGGCGTCGATACCGTCCTTGGTCCTGAGATGAAGTCCACCGGCGAAGTCATGGGCGTGGCCTCCACCTTCGGTGAAGCCTTTGCCAAAGCCCAGCTCTCGGCAAACCAGCTCCTTCCCACCTCCGGCACGGTCTTCTTTACCGTCAACGACCACGACAAGCAGTCCGCAATCGCACTCGCGCGCCGCTACGTCCATCTCGGCTTCAAGATCGTCGCCACCGAGGGCACCGCCAACGCCCTTGAAGGCGCAGGCCTTGTCGTCGAGCGCGTCTTCAAGGTCGAGGAGGGTCGGCCCAACGCCGTCGATCTCATCAAAGAGAAGCGCATCCAGCTCATCGTCAATACGCCCCGCGGCCAGGACGCCATCTTCGACGAAAAGGCCATTCGCCGCGCCGCCGTGCTCGCTCGCGTTCCCTCCATTACCACTCTGGCAGCCGCTCAG